>JAGBYV010000153.1 GCA_017628595.1 Alistipes sp. | reverse complement strand
GCCTACCATAAATACTACGCCGATGTAGGCCAAAATCAATGCTGTTGAATTCATAATTGTTTAGTTTTATTAAATTTTACTTTTGTTATTTATTTCTTTTCATTTGTAAGAGGCTCGAATGAACGTGTAGTCATCTCGAAACCTGCATTCTTATAAAACTCCACGAAGGTCAAACGCATAGGATGAACGAACGAAGAGATAGCCGACATGAAGAGGTTGATACCGTGGCCAACAAGCAGAATAGCCGAAGCACCAATGATCTGGAAGATGGTACCCACACCGAATGACTCGATGCCTGCATCCAGTCCAGTAAGACCCAAAGCCAGCGAATTAAATACCTGAGCCAAAACACCACCCGAAAGGCCGATGGCGAAAAGACGGATATATGAGAGTACGTCGCTCAACAAACCGGTGATGTTGTTATAAGCATCCCACAAGCCCGAACCAAAGTTGATGAGCGGGTTGCGCTTGATATTATTGAGCAGAAGCATCAGCACGGCACCCACGCCCATCGCTGCATAGAAGGCAGGCGACGACGCAGAGAACCACGAGATGGCGAGATTCTCATTGAGCATAGGCAGACCCACAGCGATACAGCCCGAGAGAAGGATGATGAACCATCCCAGAAGGCCGAATGTAGAGGTAAAGCCAAAGAGCTTGGTCTGCAAGCAGATGTTAAGCAGCATACCGAAGAGAATCTGCACCACACCCAACGCCAGCGCCAGTGAGAAGAACTGGTTCTGGAAGTCAAGGAAGGGAGACTCGGCAATGCTCTCATAACCCAGCATATCGGGTATGCTCATACCAAAGAGTGAGCCTGTGTACAAGCCAAAGAGCGTGGTTGCACCACCGCAGAACATGGTAAGGCAAGAGGCCTGCTTAAGCGAAGCACCGCCCTTCATAAAGAGAGCTATACCTGCCAGCAGAAGGATTGCACCATAACCCGCGTCGTTCAAGCAGATCGCAAAGAAGAGCATATAGAACGGTGCGAAGAAGGGAGTAAGATCCATCGTGCCATACTTGGGAAGGGCGTACATAGCACCAATGAGCTCGAACAGACGCGCAAAGCGGTTGTTCTTCAACTTGACGGGGGTGTCATCCTCGGGCGTAGGATTACGCTTCAGATAAACAACGCCGGGATACTCATCCAACAGAGCATCCACCTGCTGCGCCTTATCCTCCTCGGCCCAGCCCTCAAGAACTACCAGACGTCCGTCGGCAGCCTCAGAAGCCGTTCCGTGAATCTTCACATTCTGCAACTGCTTTGTAAGCACATCCAGCTCCTGCTCGACAGCATCAACGCTTGCGGCACATGCCGACAAAGCTACGTTTACCTGAGCTATATCCTTGCGGCGAGCATCAGCCTCGGCCAATGCAGCGCGGCTATCCATCGTGGGAGCCTTAATCTCCTGTGCGTCGATAACAACCTCAGCGGCAGGAGTTGTGACAACAACAAAGTAAACCGACGAAGAGTCGCGACCAATCTCCACAATGGTGTGATCGGCAGCCCACTCCGCAGCGTGTGCATCATAGGTAGATGTCTGCGCCACATAGTAACGAAGAACCACACCCTGTGCAGCCAGGCGCTCGCGGCTATCGCCCTCGAAATCACCCCAAGGCTTGAGCTCCTCGGCGAGTTTCTCCAGACGTGCCACCTCACCCAGCAGGGCGGTCTTCTGCTGACGCAGATCAGTGTATGCCTCAAAAGCCTGCTTGCCACAGGTGTACTTAGCCTCCGATGAGGTGTACTCCTCCGATGCGGCAAAGGCCTTCAAAGACTCAACAGCCTTGCGGTAGTGGTCGATATCCATAACCAACTGGCGATCCTTCTCCTGGGGCTCCCAACCGGTAGTAGTAATATCAACCAGACCCAACTCGCGAAGACGGGCGATAAAATCATCACTCTGCGCTGCCAGCAGCACAAAGTCGTAACGTGACATTCTTACTATCATAACTTAGACCCCTCCGCAGCCTGCTGTTGACGAGTTTTAACAATCTTCTGTGCCGACTTCGAGAGGTTTTCCTCATCCTCCATGAAGCGCTTGATCTTACGAATAGCATCCTCATAACCAGGAATCTGCACCTTCTCGTAGAGATTCACCTTCTGCGTGGTCTTACGGCGGGCATAGTCGAGAAGTTCCATCTTGCGATTGTAAACCTCATACTCGATGCCCAGCTTGGCCAGACGCCTGAGCAAATCTACTCCATCGGCATACCACACCGGCGATGAGAACAGGTCGTACTCCTTCTCGTCGAACGAGACATCCTCGAGTACGGGTATTCTCACGCCCGCGATCTTCTGCTCCGAGAGCTGAACGTCGGCCACCCTGACGAGCGACTGATCGAACTCTCCCCACAGCGCCGCCATGTAGTCGTACTCCGAAGCCAGAGCCTCCATACGTGTGCGGTAATCGCGTGCGGTATCCTTCGCTCGCTTCACCTCGGAGCGCAACGCCGACTCCTTACTCTTGATGGTAGGGAGTGCAGCACGGCGCATCTTTAGCTGTTTGCCGAGTTCGCCAAGCGAAGTCTTATTATATTGAAATTTAATTGCCATAGTATTTTACTATATCCTTTCGGCGTTACGCTTTCCAGTACTTTTCGATAAGTTCTGCCTTGATAGCAACCTCGTCCTTCGAGAAGTATTTGCCAAACAGAGTCCATGCAGTGTCAAGCATCTGCTCGATCTCGATGTTTACGTCGATGGCGAGCAACTTCTCCGAATAGTCGTGGGCAAACTGCAATGCACGCTCGTCGTAGTCAGAAAGGTCGAAACCGTTCTCGAGCTTGGTCTTTGCATTGGCAGCATCGGCATACAGACGTACGCAGGCATTCATCACCTGAGGATGATCCTCGCGAGTCTTCTTACCAATTACGAGCTGCTTCAGACGAGAGAGCGAGCGGAACGGATCGACGATAACCTTACCGGTATCTGAGTCGTTACGCAGGAACAACTGTCCCTCGGTGATGTAACCCGTATTATCAGGAATAGCGTGAGTAATATCACCACCCGACAGTGTTGTCACGGCGATGATGGTGATTGAACCACCGTTAGGCAACTGCACGGCCTTCTCGTAGATCTTCGCCAGATCCGAGTAGAGTGAACCGGGCATAGAGTCTTTCGAAGGAATCTGGTCCATACGGTTTGACACGATAGCCAGAGCATCGGCGTAAAGGGTCATATCGGTCAACAGAACCAACACCTTCTCACCCTTATCAACGGCGAAGTACTCCGCAGCAGTCAAGGCCATATCGGGCACCAACAGACGCTCAACGGGAGGATTCTCCGTAGTATTTACGAACGATACGATGCGGTCCAAAGCACCTGCATTCTCGAATACCTGCTTAAAGTAGAGGAAGTCGTCGTTGGTAAGACCCATACCGCCGAGGATAATCTTGTCGGCCTTGGCACGCAGTGCCACGTTGGCCATCACGGCGTTGTAGGGCTGGTCGGGATCGGCGAAGAAGGGGATCTTCTGACCCGACACGATGGTATTGTTAAGGTCGATACCTGCAATACCTGTAGCGATCAACTCCGAAGGCTGCAGACGGCGGAAGGGATTCACCGTAGGACCACCGATCTCACGTGCCTCACCCTCGATAGGCTCACCGCCCTCCAAAGGCTCACCGTAGGCGTTGAAGAAGCGACCTGCCAGATTGTCCGACACGCGCAACTTGGGAGCCTCACCGTGGAACACTACCTCAGAGTTTGTGGCAAGACCCTCGGTGCCGGCAAATACCTGCAACGTAACGTTCTCGCCCATAATCTTTACCACCTGCGCCAGCTTGCCGCCAACGGTTGCCAACTCATCGTTACCTACGCCCGTAGCACGCAGCGTGATGGTAGCCTTGGTGATGTTATCAATCTTTGTATATACTTTTTGAAATGCTCGTGTTGTCATTGCTGCATCTATTTAGAGAGTTGATTATTAACAGTCTGCTCAATCTGACTCTTGTAATCGAAGAATTTATCGCTCTTCCACTCCGAGTAGTTCATCTGACGGAAGTGGTTGATAAGGCTCTTGAAGAACTTCGAGCAAGCCTCGAAATCGGCAAAGTCAAACTCCTTGCGGCAGACATCCAACACCATCTCGTACATCATCTTCTGACGCTCGATGGGGCAGTTTGCATCGATATCATCGAAAGCGTCCTGCTGCAAGATTACGAAGTCGATAAGCTCCGACTTCCAGAAACGCTCGTGGTATGATACGGGGACACCGTCGTCACCCAAGATGTTAATCTGGTCGTTAGCCTCCTTACCGCGCTGTACGATAGTCTTACCCTCATACACCTCGCTAACCCAATTCTTACCGATGTGGTCGTCGAGATATGACGCTACCTCGGGGTACTCCAAATACTTTGAGTATGAGTCCAGAGGATCGATAGCGGGGTAACGCTTCGAGTCGGCACGGCCCTGCGAGAGGGCGTAGAAGCAACGTGCAGCCTTCTTTGTAGACTCTGTAACGGGCTCCTTCAAGTTACCACCCGCAGGTGATACAGTACCGAGGAATGTTACAGAACCGGTCTGGCCATTGTTCAACTTAACCAAACCTGCACGAGCATAGAAGTTAGAGATGATAGCCGAAAGGTCCATAGGGAACGCATCCTGACCAGGAAGCTCCTCCAAACGGTTTGACATCTCACGCAAAGCCTGCGCCCAACGTGATGTAGAGTCAGCCATTACCAGCACCTTCAAGCCCATAG
>JAGBYV010000152.1 GCA_017628595.1 Alistipes sp. | reverse complement strand
GAAGGTCGCCCACGAGATGTTGTCCCACACGAAGATCTGGAGCGGTACCTTCAGCAGGTTCACCACCAGAAAGAACCATGCGTTGATGCCGATATACTCCATCTTGTCCTTTCGCATCGAGAGCAGATAGACCGAGAGCACAGGTCCCGCGGCATTGCCAATCATGGTAGTAAAACCTCCGAGCAGTCCGAATAGAGCCGAGTACCACCACCTCTTCATCCAGCGATTCTCCTTGCCGAAGAGCTCGCTCCACAACATTACGGCCAGTGCCAGTGCAAGGGTCCATCCCATCAGCTGGCGGAATTCGTTGGTGGGAATCAACCGATCCACAAAGATGGCTACAAAGAAGCCGAGGATGGCTGTCGGAAGCAGCTTGGCCACCACCTTCCAGTCGGCTATGCGCTTGTAGTAGACTACGGCTATGATGTCGGCCATGCAGAGCATGGGCAGTATGACGCCCGTTGACTCCTTGGCGCCGAATGCCATAGCCATATATGGCACGGCAAGCAGCATCAAGCCCTGCACGCCCGTCTTCGACATGCCGATGCAAAGCGCCGTAAGGGCGAGGATAGTCCACTGAAATATGCTTAGAGTTTCAACCATTTTCAAATGAGTATCTGCGTTTGAAGGTGTAAAAATAGGGGTAATTTCTCGAATGCCAAAATCGTCGGGCAAAAACATCCGACTATTAGGGTGGTGCATATGCGTAATTTTTGCTTATCTTTGCTTCGATGGATAAGTTTGTACCACATAGCATAGAGCCCACCAGCTCTTACGAGACGGAGTTGATGGGAGAGGTTAAGGCGGGATTTCCCTCGCCTGCAGAGGATATTCGTGAGAAGCTGGATTTGATAAAACTTCTCGTTAGACACAAAGCCTCCACATTCTTTTTCCGTGTGGATGGTGTCTCAATGGTCGATAGCGGAATGGATGAGGGCGATATTATCATTGTCGATAGAGCCATCGATCCATATAATTACTGCAAAGCCGTATGCTACATTGATGGAGAATATACGGTCAAGCGTGTTGAAATATCTGACAAGGGCGTTCGCCTGATGCCCGCCAATGAGCATAATAGGGCATACAAGCCTATTGAGATAACCTCCGCCAACAATTTCCTTATCTGGGGCGTGGTAACGTGGGTAATTAAAAAGATGTAGCGATGTTTGCCCTTGCCGATTGCAATAACTTCTATGCCTCGTGTGAGAGGGTGTTTCGACCCGACCTGCAAGGCAAGCCAATCATTGTTCTGTCGAGCAATGACGGTTGTGCTGTGGCACGCTCTAATGAGGCAAAGGCTCTGGGCATAAAGATGGGTGCACCATTTTTCAAGATTCGTGACATCGTGCAGAGGCATAATGTAGCGGTCTTTTCGGGCAATATGGCTCTCTATGGCGATATGTCGCAACGTGTGCGCTGGGTGCTCGAGGAGTATGCTCCATCGGTGGAGGTCTATTCCATAGATGAGTGTTTTCTGGATTTGCGTGGAATGACAAACATCGATTTCGATGCTTATGCAAAGGAGATCTCTGCCCAGTGTTGGAGACAGACATCAATCCCCGTATCGGTAGGTATTGCTCCCACTAAAACCTTAGCAAAGATCGCATCCAAACTCTGTAAGCAATATCCCAAACTTAGAGGAGGTTGCTATATGCACCGTGAGCAGGATATAGAAAAGGTGCTACGAAAATTTCCCATCGATGATGTGTGGGGTATTGGTCGAAGATCTGCGCCTAAACTCCACGCAATAGGGGTGCATACAGCCTATGAGTTCACGCAAATGACTGAAGGCGCTGTAAGGTCAATGTTCGGCATAACGGGCCTGAGAACGTGGCAGGAGTTGCGAGGCGTTCCTTGCATTGAGTTTGAGGATGGCTTTGAGGCCAAACAGTCTATTTGCGTGTCCCGCAGTTTTTCATCCGAGATATATGACGCTCGTGAGTTGCAGGAGCAGATTGCCAACTTCGCATCATCGTTGGCCGAGAAGTTACGTCAGCAGAGGAGTGTAACGGCCGAGATGGTAGTTTTTGCCTACACTAACCGCTTCAAGGACTCCACTCCGCAGGCATACTCCAATGGCCTGGTGTCATTTACCACACCTACCGCCGACCAGCGAAAGATTGTTGCCGATGCTGTTCGTCTTACGCAACGAATCTTCAAGGATGGCTACGGATATAAGAAGGCTGGAGTCATCGCCACGAAGATTATGGCAGAAGGCGACGTTATGCACACCCTGTTTGAAGATACCGAAGCCAGCGAGCGTGAACACAAGATAACATCGGCTTTGGACTCCATCAATGCCACCTTCGGCAAGGGCACAGTCAAGCTGGCAGTGCAGGGCAGTGGCAAGATCAAAACCTCCAGCGACAACCAATCGCCACACTACACAACGCGCTGGAGCGACATCCCCAAAGTGAGCGTGAAGTAATTGGATATGAAATAAAAAAGGAGTTCCGTTGAACTCCTTTTTATGTGCAGATTTGTGCGTAATACTATTTCTTCAGGAAGCAGGTCTTCAATACAATGCTGCTGCCATCGATCTTGCAATCCACCTCTTCGGGGTTGTCGGTCAGACGAATGCTCTTTACCTTTGTTC
>JAGBYV010000151.1 GCA_017628595.1 Alistipes sp. | reverse complement strand
CTTCTGATCGCCTGTGGCGAAGATCATCATCAGCGATGGTGCCGCCATCAGACCCAGCATGAGCAGGGGCATGAGTATGGTGGTGATGATAAATGACTTCTTGCGTACGCGCTCGTTGAATTCGCGCGCTATAATTATGCCTATCTTCTTCATAATCTCTTCTCAATTAGGTTTTACAGGGTTCCCTCTACGGCGCGGATAAATATGTCGTTCATGCTCGGTATCACCTCGCGGAACGAGCGCAGCTCCACCGCCTCGTTGGCTACCGTTATGCTGTCGCGCACCGATGCCGTATCCTTGATGCGTATGCGTGAGCAGGTGTAGGGCGAGTCGGCCACGGCACTCGAGCTGAGCATCTCGGCCACGGGCTGCATGGCCTGCTCAAAGGTGGCAGCCTGGCCGCTGTATGTCACCTCAAATACATTCTCGCCAAAGCGACGGCGCACCTCATCGACCGAACCCGAGAGGATGTTGCGCGACTTGTTGATCAGGGTGATGTGGTCGCATATCTCCTCTACGCTCGACATGTTGTGAGTCGAGAAGATCACCGTTGCACCCTTGTCCCTGAGGCGCAGGATCTCCTGCTTGAGGATGTTGGCATTGATGGGGTCGAAACCCGAGAAGGGCTCATCGAATATGAGCAGTTTGGGCTCGTGCAGCACCGTTGTAATAAACTGCACCTTCTGCGCCATACCCTTCGACAGATCCTCCACCTTGCGGTTCCACCAGCTCTCGATACCCATACGCACGAACCACTCCTTGAGGCGGATGATGGCCTCGCGACGCGAGAGACCTTTGAGCTGAGCGAAGAAGATGGCCTGCTCGCCAACCTTCATCTTCTTGTACAATCCGCGCTCCTCGGGCAGATAGCCGATCTGGTAGATATCCTGGTCGGTGATCTCGTGGCCATCGAAGATTACGCGGCCTGCATCGGGCAGCGTGATGCGGTTTATTGTGCGTATAAGCGTTGTCTTTCCCGCACCGTTGGGGCCCAGCAATCCATATATCGAGCCACGGGGCACGCTCAGCGACACATCGTCCAGAGCCGTGTGTGCCGAATAACGCTTTGTGATGTTTTCAATTTTCAGCAAATCCATATCGTTTGAAAAATATTCTGTTTCTATTCTATTAGTCGCAAATCACTCTCGAAAGTTACAAAAAAAGTGAGTTTTTTTGCGAAATGTCCCTCTTTTTTTTGAAACTCCTCACAAATAGGCTAACTTTACACTATTAATTTGCTATGTAAATGAAGAATATTTCGCTTTTTGTGCTGGGCCTTGCTGCTTCGTTGCTCTTGGCATGCAACAGAGTAGATGACAGCCGTCCGCGCAGTGTCGTGACCTTTGAGGGTGAGTCGTGGAACGCACTCTCGGCTGTGGCTTATGGCGAGCCCTACTCGTCGGCTATGGTTGCCGATGGCTACGAGTGGCGCGATGAGGCATCGTCGCTCTCTTCGCGTGCGCTGGTCGATTACACCTACGGAGCCTATATCCGTGGCGGTATGCTTGTCTCATCGTACAACTCCGACGATGTAGCCACCTATGGCGACTACTCGAAGGATCTCTATGTATATAACCCCTCGCCCAGTTCAACCACACAGGGCGGTGGTGCCGAAGGCTCGGATAACTTCCTTATCGTGGTGGGTAACTACGACGACTTCTCGAATGGCGACGAGCGTGCTGAGTTCTTCTTCGCTGACGGAAAGGAGCGCAAGATTCTCGGCTGCCAGGTCAATTCAACCACCTATTTCCTCAATATCGCACAGAACGG
>JAGBYV010000150.1 GCA_017628595.1 Alistipes sp. | reverse complement strand
TACATGCTTGGTCTGGTGCTGGGTATGATGCTCTATATGTTCCTTATCATCTACGGCTCGATGGTGATGACCTCGGTGATCGAGGAGAAGGGCTCGCGCGTGCTGGATGTATTGGTATCGAGCGTGAGCCCCTTCCAGCTGATGATGGGTAAGATTCTGGGTATAGCCTCAGTGGCCGTAACACAGGTTGCAATATGGGGTGTGCTCATATGCGGCTTAAGCGCTACGGTGCTGCCCGCACTCATGCCTGCGGATCTGATGCAGACCATGGAGGCTATAGAGGCCGGTCAGATGACCGCTCTGGAGGCCGACATGGATGCCGATATGCTCTCGGCGCTGTCGATGGCTACCGACATCCCGCAGCTGGTGATGATGTTCGTGTGGTTGCTGCTCTTCCTTGTGGGAGGCTTCCTCTTCTACTCGGCTATGTTTGCCGCCGTGGGTTCGAGCGTGGACTCGATGCAGGATGCCAGCCAGCTGCAGACACCTATCACGATGCCTATTATCCTGGCGCTGATTCTGGCCATGTCGGTGTTCAACGACCCCAACTCGTCGCTGGCCTTCTGGGGTTCGGTTATTCCGCTCACCTCGCCCGTGGTGATGATGGCCCGCATACCTTTCGGCATCCCCACATGGCAGATCGTGCTATCGCTCATCCTGCTCTACATATCGGTTGTGGGCATGGCATGGGCCGCCGGCAAGATATATCGCGTAGGTATATTCATGCATGGCAAGAAGCCTTCGTATAAGGAGCTTTGGCAATGGCTTAAACAATAAATATCGAACGTAACAGAGATGTGTCGGCTAAGGTCGGCACATTTTTTTTGTTTTACCCCGAAAATAAATTATCTTTGTAGAAACAACTAAAATCCCTAAAACATGACTGCAGAACAAGCCAAAAAATTCCAGTATTGGCAGTATCGCACCATCATCGCCACGATGTTGGGCTACGCGCTTTTCTACTTCGTGCGTAAGAATTTTTCATTCGCCATCCCCGGCCTTGCGGCCGAGTATGGAATCTCGAACACCAGCTTCGGTATCATAATGACCATCGTGGGACTTATCTATGGTCTTTCACGCTTCTTGAACGGTCTTCTGGCCGACCGCATGAAAGGCCGCTGGCATATGTCCATCGGACTGCTGTTGTGCGTGGCGGCAAGTTTCGCCTTCGGCTTCAGCCCCGCTATTTTAGGCGTGGAGCTGGGCGTGGCACCCCACTCACTGGTGGTGCTCTTTGGCGTGCTGCTGGTGCTCAACAACATCTTCCAGGGTAGCGGCTTCCCTCCCTGTGCGCGTCTTCTCACGCACTGGATTCCGCCCCACGAGCTGGCAACAAAGATGTCGATCTGGAACACCTCACACTCTATCGGAGCGAGCATCCTGGCCGTGTTGTGCGGCTACGTGATGGGCTCGATGGGTAGCGATATGACTGGCAACGCTGAGGCTGTGGAGGCCATCCGCACCAACCTCACAACGCTGAACCCCGCCCTGCTCGAGAACCCCGCAGAGCTGGAGGCACAGGTGGCAAGCGCTGCGGCTCACGTTGGTGCATGGCAATGGTGCTTCTGGGTGCCCGCGCTCTTTGCGCTGGCTGGAGCAGTAGGTCTGGCCGTATTCCTTCGTGATACGCCCCGCTCGGTAGGATTGCCCGAGTTGGAGGGTACGCACACCAAGGTCGAGAACAACACCAACTCGGCCGAGTACAAGGCATTCCTTCGCGAGAAGGTGTTCCGCAACCCGCTGATATGGATTCTGGCATTCGCCAACTTCTTCGTATATGTGGTACGCTTTGCCGTACTGGACTGGGGCCCGAAGTTCCTGCAGGAGGCTCGCGGTATGGATCCCGCCGATGCCGGTTGGATCATCGCCGTATCGGAGATTATGGGTATCGTGGGTATGCTCGTAGCGGGCTGGGCAACGGATAAGTTCTTCCGTGGTCGTGCTCACCGCACCTGCGTATTCTGCATGCTGGGTGCCGCCGCATTTATGGCTATGTTCTACTTCCTCCCCTCGACAAGCCCCGTAGTGGTGCTGGCCGGCGTATTGGGTATGGTGGGCTTCTTCATCTATGGCCCGCAGGCACTTATCGGCATTGCAGCGGCTAACCAGGCTACAAAGAGCGCTGCCGCAACGGCTAATGGCGTGACGGGAATCTTCGGCTACCTGAGTACCTTCGTGTCGGGTCTGGGTATTGGTGCTATGGTTGACTGGGTGAACAAGGTGAACCCCGGCCAGGGCTGGAACTACGTATTCCTGATGATGATTGCAATGGCGGTTATAGGTATGGTAATCTTCCTGCTTATGTGGCGTGCCAAGGCAACGGGTTATGATACAGAAGAACAACAGGCTTAATATGCGACGTATATTCACTATCGTAATCTCGCTACTGGCGCTGATCTCGTGCCAGAAGGCGGAGCCCATACTGGGCGTGAGCGCCGAGCGTGTGGAGTATCTTAAAGAGAACTACTCGAAGTTTGTGGCACTATCCTTCGACGATGGGCCAAGCCTCACGACGATGCATATATTGGACGTGATGGAGCGCAATGACGCCCGTGGCTCGTTCTTTGTAATCGGCTCACACATCAGCGATAAGACCGAGGCGGCTATGCACCGCGCCGTGAAGATGGGCTGCGACGTGGAGAACCACTCCTTAACACATCGCCACCTGCCCCAGCTTTCGGCCGAGGAGCAGCGCGAGGAGGCAGCACGTACCACGGCTCTGATTGAGCAACATACCCATCGCATACCGCAACTCTTCCGTGCGCCATATCTTGATGCTGACTCGGTGACGCACGCCGTAGTGCCACAGATATTTATCGGTGGTGTAGGTCCCTCCGACTGGAATAAGGATGTAACAGTGGAGCAGCGCATCGAGGGCTACCTGAAGGCGGCCGAGGATGGCATAATATTTCTTATGCACGACTTCGAGGGCAACGATGCCACGGCCGAGGCTCTGGAGGTTATCCTGCCCCGACTGAAGGAGCAGGGCTACGGCTTTGTGACGGTGGCCGAACTATTTGCCGTAAAGGGCGTAACACCGCAAAAGGGTATAAGATACGACAAGGTAGAGTAATCAGGTGAGATAGGTGCTATGAGTGTTATAAAATATTACACCTATATCACTTATTACACTTAAAAAAGATATTCCCCATTTCCATAGCGAAAATGGGGAATAATTTTATCTACCAAAAATTGTATAACAAGAGGGAT
>JAGBYV010000149.1 GCA_017628595.1 Alistipes sp. | reverse complement strand
GTTGTCCCATATATGTACACCGTTATCCACCAGATATTTGATATTGGTGTCTCCGGCCAGGAACCACAGCAACTCATGGATAATACCCTTCAGGAAGACACGCGTTGTGGTGAGCAGGGGGAATCCCTCGCCCAGATCGAAACGCATCTGATGACCAAAGACGCTGCGTGTGCCGGTGCCCGTGCGATCACCCTTAACTACGCCTTCGCGCAGGATTCTCGCCAAAAGTTCGTGGTACTGTTTCATCTCTAAAATGTTTTTAATGATATATTCCCCTCTCTGTCCATTGCGGCATACTTTACCTCGGCATCCCAGTTACTCAAAAATAAGACGCGCAGATGCTCCTCCGCGTGGTCGTAGGGGTAGTGCATATGTCCGAACACGACGTAGTCAGTTGCCGAGTTCTGCCTCTTGTAATCTCTGGCGTAGTCGATCAGAAACTCCAGTGATGAGGGGGTTATGTGGTCTTTGAGGTGGGATTTGCGCGACTTGCCGCTCCACCACTGTCCGAATTTCAGTGCCAGATCGGGATGTACGCACCAGGAGAAGAGCTTGCGCAGAATCCTGGAACGGAAGCAGGTGTTCATAAGGCGGAGCATAGGCTGATTGCCTACATTCATATTATCGCCGTGCGCGATAAAGAGCTCCTTGCCTGCCAGAGTCATGTGCTGAGGTTCGAAGAAGGTCTTTACGCCGCACTCCTTCTCCAGATAGTCGCGGCACCACATGTCGTGATTGCCGATGAAGAAGTATATGCTGATGCCACGATCGGTGAGCTCGGCCAGCTTGCCCAGCACACGTACGAAACCTTTGGGGATTACCCTGCCATATTCAAACCAAAAGTCGAAGATGTCGCCCACCAGAAATATGGCGTCGGCATCTTCGGCTACTTTGTCCAACCATTTCACGAAACGTTGCTCGGTGCGACGAGAGAAGGTCTCATCGCCCGCTCCGAGATGAACGTCCGAGGTGAAATAGTACATGTTAGATATGTTTCTTGATGGCCTTCTCCAAATCTTCGCCACCCAAATCTTTGCCTGCAATGTTACCCGTGCGGTCGATCAGGAAATTCGACGGCAGAGCGGTAATGTTATATGCACCAACGGCAGGCGAGTTACTGCCCTGGAAGTCGCATACGCTGATCCATGGCAACTGCTGCTGCTGAATGGTATTCACCCACAGAGCCTTCGATGTGTCAACTGCCACCTGGTAAATCTCCAGACCCTGATCGTGATACTTCTCGTATATATTCTTCAGATCGGCATTGAAGGCGTTGCTATTACCGATAGCCGCTGACCAGAAGTGCAGCAGGATAACCTTGCCCTCCAGATCAGATAGGTTCTGCACCTTGCCATACATATCGGGCATAGAGATCTCGGGGAAGCTCGACTCGCTCACCTGCGAGAGCAGGCTGATCTGTGCATCCATGCGAGCAATCTGGCTACGCAACAGAGGCAGATAGTGGCTCTCGGGATAACTCTCCGCCAAAGCCTCGGCAACGGTGCGGTAGTAGATAACGTCGCTGTCACCATTGAAGAGGTTTGTATCGCCAGGCAGACGCTGGTAGAGCGCATATACGGCAGCGATACGATCCTTGTTCTCAACGATGAAGCGCAACTGAGCACGCTTGATAGCATTCTTCTTCTGTGTGTACTCAACAGCCAGACTATGACGCTGATCGTCGCTCAGATCATTAGCCGTCAGCTGTGACATGATCTTGTTCAGCTCTACGGCACCCTCAACGTACTCGTGGTTGAAAGCGTGCAACAGCTCCGACTCCTCCGAGCCCTCAACGGTGTAGTTGCGCAGGGCATTGCCTGCTGAGTTTACGGATACCTTGTCGCCACCCTGCAAAAGCAACGGAATGCGGTTGCCGTCATAGACCAAATGGTAGAGTGTAGGGCTTTTTGCATCGACACTCTCCAAAAGGAATGAGAACGAGCCCTCGTCGTTGAGAGTAACCGAGTCGATAAGGTTCTGCTCGAGAACGGTTGACTGCTCCAAATATACCGTTTTAGCCTCCGTGCCTACAAAGCGGCCGGCGATTTTTACCTTCGATGATTGGCATGAACTCAATGCCAAAAGCAGCACTACGGCTGCATAAAAAAACTTGTTCATTCCCACAATGTGTTTCATTCGAAATACAAATATAACATTTTTTCGGAATAACGCAAAATTACTTCTGCGAATTGTGGCGCATTACCCCCTCGCCACTATTTTTTCTGGAGCCCGCATTGGGGCGATTTTTCTGATTGTACTGCTTCTGCTGTCCGTTTTTTGCGCCGGCCTTCTGCATTGGACGCTGAGCCCCTTTTTGCGGACGTGCCGAAAAGTGTTGTTTATACTCGCTGCGGAGATTATTCAAGGCAACTTCGTCGATTTCGATGCCGCCTTCGGACATTCGCTTTATATCTTTTATGATCACCTCGTTGTTGGGATGCTCCTGGTTGTATTCGAAACTCTTTGCTCGCATGTAGCGGGCCAGCGAATCGATGGCTACGGCTGTAGCCTCGCGATCCTCCTCGGTGCATAGCTTGCGTAGCATATGCTCCACATATTTGCCGTAGTGCTTGTAGGTGATTCTCTCCTGAGAGTAGGACATCTTGCGCGGCTTGATCATCAGCTCGTCGCGCGTGGGACGCGGATAGGGTGAATCGACATCTAATTGAAAATCAGACATTATGAAGAGGTGGTCCCACAGTTTGTGAGTAAAATCTGCCGTATCGCGCAATAGCGGTTGCAGATTGCCCATGACGGCAATTACGGCGCGAGCCTGACGATTGCGCTCCTCGCGATCCTCGATTTGCATTAGTTGATCCACCATTTCGTGGATGTGACGTCCATACTCGGGCAGATAGAGTCGGCGACGTGTGTAGTTGTAATTCTGTTTCATAAAAAAGTGCGGTTTAACACTTTGCACATTGCTTTTCAGATGCTTTTAAAAGGCTGTAATACGCTCTGTTCGTATGCAGTGCATAAACCGTTTAGGAATTAAAAGAGGGCCTGCTTGCACCCGGCGGCACGATGGCCTGAAGATTGGAGGGACCGAATAAAGAGGCTATCTTTGGTTGTGCAAAGTAAGTGTAAAAATCTCAAAAATCAAAATATGGCAAAAGTTTTAATACTCGAACAATCAAAAAGTATGCGAAACACTCTGCGCGAGAGACTCGAATTCGAAGGCTTTGCCACGGCCGTTGCCGAACGAGGCGATGTGTCGGAGGGCGTAGTGGCGCGTCGTGGATATGATGCTATTCTGGCGGGGAGCCAGGCCGAGGATCTGGCGTCGCTGGGAGTACCTTTTATAATAGTTACATCTGATGGCTCGATCGACGAGGCGGTGAGTGCCGTGAAGTGTGGTGCGGAGGATTATATCACCGCTCCCGTTGATATGAATCGTCTGCTGGGGTCGTTGCGCCGCATTGTGGAGCGCGAGCAGACGGTTGTGCAGCCCCAATTATCACCAGCCCGACGACGGCGTGCCATCACCACATCAGAGCAGATCATAGGTTCCTCGCCCGCCATAGAGCATGTGCGTTGTCTGATTGATAAGGTTGCCCCCTCCGATGCACGAGTGTTGATTACGGGCGAGAATGGAACGGGCAAGGAGCTTGTGGCCCGATCGCTGCACGATAAGAGCGCCCGGGCGGGAGCTCCATTTGTGGAGGTTAACTGCGCCGCTATCCCTTCGGAGCTTATCGAGAGCGAGCTTTTTGGTCACGAACGCGGAGCCTTTACCTCGGCTATTAAGCAGCGCCGCGGTAAGTTTGAACAGGCCAATGGCGGTACACTCTTTATGGATGAGATTGGCGATATGTCGCTATCGGCGCAGGCCAAGGTGCTGAGAGCCCTACAGGAGAATAAGATCAGTCGTGTGGGTAGCGACAAGGATGTAAGCGTTGATGTGAGGGTGGTGGCAGCCACCAATAAGGATATACGAGCCGAGATAGCGCGTGGTAACTTTCGCGAGGATCTCTACCACCGCCTGAGTGTTATACTGATCAAGGTGCCGCCGCTGCGCGAACGTGCCGGTGACATTGCCGAGCTGGTCGATTATTTTGTCGGGCAGATCGCCTCCGAGC
>JAGBYV010000148.1 GCA_017628595.1 Alistipes sp. | reverse complement strand
TATGTTATTGAACTTCTCCTGATCCAGTATTGTGGGCGTTGAAAGAATCTCCTGCTTGCGGGCTTCAGCCTCGCGGTCGAGTTTTGATAGAAATTGCTGCGCCTCGTCAGCAGATGAGCATGATACAAGCAGCGATGTAGTGCTCACCAACGATGTGATGAGCAACAGTGTACGATGAAGGATGTTTTTCATATTAGGTTATGGTTTTTAGTCTATACAAATATAGTAAATATTGGGTAGAAAAAGTAAAATCTCCGCATTTCATTCGGGTAGGGTGGCGTGAAAGTTGATTTTTAGCGTGCAAATTGTTATATTTGCTTAATGTTAATTGCTTAAAATCCCTGTTGTGAAAAAGTTTAACGACTCTAATTTCCTGCTGCAGAGCCCTACGGCCGAGCGCCTCTATCACGATCACGCATCGAAGATGCCCATTATCGATTACCACTGCCATCTCAATCCCGAGTATGTAGCCTCGGATCACCGTTTCCGCTCGCTTGCGGAGATATGGCTCGATGGCGATCACTATAAGTGGCGTGCCATGCGTACAAATGGCGTGGCGGAGCGTTACTGCACGGGTGATGCATCGGACTGGGAGAAGTTTGAGAAGTGGGCCGAGACCGTACCATACACGATGCGCAACCCGCTCTATCACTGGACACACCTCGAGCTCAAGACTGCCTTTGGCGAGGAGCGTCTGCTCTCTCCCTCTACGGCACGCGATATATATGACCGTTGCACGGCAATGTTGCAGCAGCCCGAATACTCGGCACGAGGCCTGATGCGCCGCTACAATGTGGAGGTTGTCTGCACGACGGACGATCCCATCGACTCGCTTGAGCACCATCTCAAGTGCCGTGAGGATGGCTTCGAGTGCAAGGTGTTGCCTACGTGGCGTCCTGATAAGGCTATGGCAGTGGAGAATCCCGTGGCATTCAAGGCATATATCGACCGCCTTGCGGAGGTGTCAGGTGTGGAGATTCGCTCGTTTGCAACTCTTCTGGATGCTCTGCGTGTGCGTCATCGCTTCTTTGAGAGTGTGGGCTGTCGCCTGAGCGACCACGGTATCGAGGAGTTCTACGCAGAGGATTACACATCGGCCGAAATCGAGGATATCTTTACAAAGGTATATGGTGGCGCCGAGCTTTCGGATATGGAGTTGCGTAAATACAAGAGCGCTATGCTCGTCGAGTTTGCCGTAATGGATTGGGAGACGGGCTGGACGCAGCAGTTCCACTTCGGTGTGATCCGTAACAACAACTCGCGCAAGATGGCCTCTATCGGCGTGGATACAGGCTTCGATTCGATTGGCGACTTCACGCTGGCGAAGAATATGGCCAAGTATCTCGACCGCCTCGATGTGCAGGGCAAGCTTACAAAGACGATTCTCTACAACCTCAATCCGCGCGATAACGAGATGGTGGCTACTATGATTGGTAACTTCCAGGATGGCGAGACTGCGGGCAAGATTCAGTTTGGCTCGGGCTGGTGGTTCCTCGACCAGAAAGATGGTATGGAGCGCCAGATGAATTCGCTCTCGTTGCTCGGCTTGTTGAGCCGTTTTGTGGGTATGCTCACCGACTCGCGCTCGTTCCT
>JAGBYV010000147.1 GCA_017628595.1 Alistipes sp. | reverse complement strand
CAGCATACGGAACTCAATACCCTCCTCCTTAGCGTGGTGCACCTCCTCGCGACGTGCGGGAAGCTCAGCCTCCGAGCGGCGGTATATAATAGTAGCCTCTGCGCCCAAACGCTTTGCTGTACGCACCGCGTCCATTGCAACATTGCCGCCACCCACAACGGCCACACGCTTACCAACATATATCGGAGTATCATACTCATCATCGTAGGCACGCATCAGGTTAGCACGTGTCAGGAACTCATTTGCCGACACTACGCCATTAAGATTCTCGCCCTCAATACCCATAAAACGGGGCAATCCGGCACCCGAACCGATAAACACAGCCTCGAAGCCCTCATCCTGCATCAAAGCGTCGATAGTTATGGTACGACCTACGATAACATCCGTTTCAAACTTTACGCCCAGCTTCTTCAGGCTATCTATCTCGCGAGCCACAATCTTCTCCTTGGGCAGACGGAACTCTGGAATACCATATACCAGCACACCGCCCAATTTATGCAGAGCCTCAAAAACCGTAACCTCGTAACCCAACTTCGCAAGGTCGCTGGCGCATGCCAAACCCGAAGGACCACTACCGACAACAGCCACCTTCTTGCCATTGGGAGCAACATTCACATCGCCCTTACACTCGTTTTCGAGAGCCCAATCGCCCACAAAACGCTCCAGCTTGCCAATAGCCACAGCCTCGCCTTTGATACCAAGGATACATGAACCCTCGCACTGATTCTCCTGCGGACAAACACGGCCACAGATACTGGGCAGTGAGCTATCCTCTGCAATGATACCAGCCGCCGCAGCATAATCACCCTCAGCAACCTGCTGAATGAAAGCGGGGATATTAATATTTACCGGACACGCTGCAACGCATCGCGGATTCTTACAATTCAAACAACGCGACGCCTCCAACTGCGCCTCCTCGGCATTATAGCCATAGCACACCTCTTCGAAATTGGTGGCACGTACTGCGGGCTCCTGCTCGCGCACGACAACACGGGGAATCTTATTTGCCATAGCCTTAAAAACAGTTACATTTATGATTATGTCTTTCGATGGCGTCACCCTCCTGCTTGCGATACATAGCCTGACGGCGCATAGCCTCATCAAAATCTACCTTATGGCCATCAAACTCGGGACCATCTACGCAAGTAAAGAACGTCTTGCCATCAACGCTTACGCGGCACGCACCGCACATACCTGTGCCATCGACCATCAAAGCGTTGAGTGATACGGTTGTGGGCAGAGAATACTCTTTGGTAGTGAGTGTTACGAACTTCATCATAATCATCGGACCGATAGCCACGCACTCGTCATAGCTCTTGCCCTCGTTATCGATCAGATCCTTAATCTTGGCCGTAACCATACCCTTGAAACCGTAAGAGCCATCATCGGTAGCCACATAAAGATTCTCGGCAACCTTAGCCATCTCGTCAGTATAGATTAGCATTGATGCGGTCTTAGCACCGATAATCACATCGGCCTTGCCTCCGTGCTCATGCAACCACTTAACCTGGGGATACACGGGCGCTGTACCCACACCACCAGCAACAAATAGGTAGCGGCGAGAACGGATCTCCTCATCCGACATATGCACAAACTCAGAAGGGTTACCCAGCGGACCCGCAAAGTCGGCTATATAATCGCCTTCTCCCAGGGCACACAATTTTTTAGTCGAGGCACCAATAGTCTGAATTACAATAGTTACCGTTCCCTCCGCCTTGTCATAATCGGCAATAGTCAGAGGTACTCGCTCGCCCTGCTCATCAACACGGACGATAACAAACTGTCCGGGCAAGGCACTCGTTGCCACACGCGGAGCAGCGATACGCAGCAGATAGATATTATCTGCAAGCAATCTTTTCTCTACAATCTTAAACATAAACATTGTGAGTCCATAGACTCCTCTATATTCCTAACTTTTCCTAACTGTCTAATCAACCACTATGGCCGTGAGGCGAATCGAATGCATCGGCCGCAATGGGTCGTTGGTAATAATTTTCAGGCGATCAACCCATACTCCATAGTCACAATCGCGGCTATCGAAGGAGAATTCCAGCACCTTACGTTCGCCAGCACGTATCCTATCACCCGCCTTTAACGAACATAGCATGGCCTTGCTTCCATACTCCACAGCTCTGATTATCAAATCACTACCACCATCATTTGCAATAACAACAGTGGCATCGGCATGGGTTTTACCTCGCTTGACCTCGCCAAATTTAATAATTTTTTTTGATATCTCACCACTCGGAAGCATTACATCATCGGCCATCCTGTCAAAACTATCCACCGCAATGGCGGTTGTAGTGAGTACGGCACGAGCCTCACGGCCATTGACTGCAAAGCCGTACATGTCGTTGAGCGTACCATATCGTGTGCTACTGCGGGGCACAGAGTATCGCACCACAATCTCTCCTCGCTCGCCGGCACGCATCGTCGCAGGAGCATCAACCGAGAGCAGGCCACTGCTCTGTTTGGGCAGCAGTTTTAGCGAAGCATCGCGCGAAGAGGTATTTACCCAACCGATACGCTCCTCAACCGTCTCGCCACGTCCCACATAAGCAAAATCGTGATAATTGACGGCAAGGCGTACGCCATCACCAAGTTCGATGGGATACAACTCCT
>JAGBYV010000146.1 GCA_017628595.1 Alistipes sp. | reverse complement strand
CTTCGTACGTCGCATCCGCAGCGTAAGTTCCTCGATGGTCTGCTGTTGAAGAATATCAACGCTAAACTATACGTTGAGAATGAGTTGGTGGGCGAGGAGTTTGGCGAGATTAGTTTCTCGGAGCGCGGTATCGAGGGCGCGGTAGCTCTGCGTCTGAGCCGCGATGCGGTGGATGCTCTGATCGAGGAGAAGCGCGTGAAGATGGTCATCGACCTCAAGCCCGCCCTTACCGAGGAGATCCTCACCGAGCGCATCAAGCGCGAAATTGAGGATATGCAACCCGACGAGTTCTTCTCCGAGCTGCTCAGAAAATTGGTGCCGAAGCACTTTGTGCTGCCCATCGCACACGAGCTGGATATTCACTCAAAGAACTACATCCGCAAGGTTACTGACGCCGAGATCGCACGTCTTGTGAAGGTTCTGAAGGGTATGGTATTCCCCATTACGGACTATGCTCCATTCCCCTTTGCTGTGGTTACGGCTGGTGGCGTGAAGTGCGACGAGGTGAATAAATACACAATGGAATCACTCAAGGTCAAGGGCTTGTACTTCGCTGGTGAGGTGCTCGACCTTGATGCCAACACAGGTGGTTACAACCTCCAGATAGCCTTCTCGACAGGTCGTCTGGCAGGACAACTGAAGAAATAATGAAGATCACGGGGCGAAACATAAAACGACGACTGTATGGGTTGCGTACCCTGCCGTCACATATCAAGCGAGCGCGATATTTTCGCGGTCACGGCGTTCATTCGCCCTTTGTATATGCTATTGTAAGGCAGGTGTTTATGCGCTCAACGTTCCTCGCCGATGAGCGAAAGCTCTACAACGCCCTTATCGAGCAGGGCGTAGCCAAGCGACGCGCTATGCAGTTACAAAACCTTATGGAGCATCTTCGCTACACCACGTTCTGCATCGACTCTGAGGCTCCGGCCGATATGATTATTGCCACAGCCGACTACCCCACTTCGCAGCTCGCTGCCTTGGCCACAACGGCGCGCAGTGAGAGCCGCACGCTCTGCATCATTGCCCCTTCGCTCGACAGCGAGCGCGACCACGAGTGCAAACGTCTGGTGGCCGAGCACACGTGCACGAGCGTTGACAACCGTGGCTACTTATTGTTATTCAACAACCATCTCCCGAAACAAAAATTCCGTCTATGAAAATCTATACCAAGGGTGGCGACAAGGGTCGCACATCGCTCATCGGTGGCGAGCGTGTAGCAAAGACCGACAGCCGTGTGGAGGCTTACGGTACAGTGGATGAGCTTACGGCCTACACTGCCCTGCTTGCCGATATGCTTATGGAGGATGAGCGTCTGGATGATTGCACCCAGATGTTGCGCCGTGTAGAGTCGCACCTTATGACCGTAGCATCACTTCTTGCCGTTGGCGAGGGTGGTCAGGATAAGGTCGCTGCACTCAACGACGCCTCGGTCGAGATGCTGGAGCAGTGGATCGATCAGCTGCAGGAGGCTCTGCCCACCATCGACAAGTTCACCATCCCGGGTGGCGACAAGCGCCTTTCGATGTGCCACGTTTGTCGCACCGTATGTCGTCGTGCCGAGCGTGCCACGTTGCGTGCCGACGAGGAGCACGGCGTAGCTGAGAGCGCAAAGGTATATCTCAACCGTCTGTCGGATCTGTTCTACACACTTGGCCGCACCATCACCCTTCGTGCCGAGGTAGAGGAGATTCTGTGGCGTCCTTAAGGCCGAAAACGGCTCCACACGCGCCCACGAGGCCACTACTGCAACACACTGGAGAGCAGCGAGGTTAGCCTGCAGGATCAAAGATCTGTTTCACGGGAAATATAGCACAATAATTATTTGCCCAATTCATTTGCTTTTACGGTTTTTTCTGTATATTTGCGCCCGATTTGAGCCAATTGGCACTTTCGGCTAAAAACAGAAACGCTTATAAACCTATAAAAAATTACTACTATGTATTGGACTTTAGAGTTAGCTTCTAAGCTGGAGGATGCTCCCTGGCCTGCAACCAAGGAGGAGTTGATCGATTACGCAATTCGCTCGGGTGCACCGCTGGAGGTTTTGGAGAATTTGCAGGAGATTGAGGACGAGGGCGACATCTACGAGTCAATCGAGGATATCTGGCCTGACTACCCCTCAAAGGACGACTTTTTCTTTAACGAGGAGGAGTATTAATCCAATGAAAAAGGACTTGATTAATCAAGTCCTTTTTTTGTTTATCTGCTCTCACCCAATATGCACCAGCGGAGGAATGGTATCCTGCGCAAAACCTCATAGAGTAGTGGCGATAGTGTGAAGACCGCCAACGTAAGGATAACATATACCCACAGCGGTTGCAGCGCAGT
>JAGBYV010000145.1 GCA_017628595.1 Alistipes sp. | reverse complement strand
TCCATACCACGTTACAACTCCTCACAAAACAGTGCCCGTGGCAATTCGCCTATATTATTTATGTAGACTACTTCAATTCCTTTGGGCATCTTGATTCCCTTGCGCAGGAATCCCGACACTATTATACGGCGAAAACCCAGTCGTGCCGCTTCGCTTACTCTCTGCTCGGTACGCGGCGCAGGACGCACCTCACCCGATAGGCCTATCTCACCGGCACAGCACACGCCATCGGCAATGGGACGATCGTAATATGACGATATGACCGCCGCCACGATGGCCAGATCAAGGCCCGGATCAGCGACGCGGAAGCCTCCGGCAAAGTTGAGGAACACATCCTTCTGGAACATCTTCATTCCCACTCTCTTCTCCAGCACTGCCAACAACATACCCATACGGCGCGGATCGTAGCCTGTAGCATTGCGCTGCGGCGTGCCATAAGCTGCGCCTGTCACCAAAGCCTGCACCTCAATAAGATAGGGTCGTATGCCATCAACCGATGCACCTACGGCAATACCACTGAGTGGCTCCTCGTAGTGTGAAAGAAGAATCTCGGAAGGGTTCTCAACCGCTCGCAGACCATTGTCCAGCATCTCAAATACGCCAATCTCGAAGGTCGCTCCAAAGCGGTTCTTGATACCGCGCAAAATGCGGTAGGTATTATTGCCATCACCCTCAAACTGAAGTACCACATCAACAATATGCTCCAGAATCTTGGGGCCGGCGATGGTGCCATCCTTGGTGATGTGACCAATGATGAAGATCGAAGTGCCAGTTGTCTTGGCGTACTTTAGGAGCGATGCTGCGCACTCGCGTATCTGCGAAACACTACCAGCCGACGAATCGATGGTCTCGGTGAAGATGGTCTGTATAGAGTCAATCACCACAATGTCGGGCTTCTGTTCCTGAATCTGCATCAGTATGTTTTCCAGCAGTGTCTCGGAGTATATGTAGCACTCCTCGTTGCCGATACCCAGACGCTCGGCACGCATGCCGATCTGCTCGGCCGACTCCTCACCCGAAACGTATAGCGTTCGCAAGCCATGCGACGTAAGAGCCAGCTGAAGGCTCAGGGTAGATTTACCGATACCCGGCTCACCGCCCAACAACACCAGCGAACCCGGCACCAAACCTCCGCCCAATACACGGTTCACCTCGGCATTGTGCATATCCAGACGACGATGTGTCGAGCGCTCAATCTCACTCACACGCTGTGGCGGAGTGTGAGGCACAGCCGCAGCTACGGTTGCCGTCGCAGAGGAACTCTTTGCTATGATCTCCTCAGTGAAGGTATTCCACTGGCCACACGAGGGGCAGCGGCCCAGCCACTTGGGAGCCTCAAAACCGCACTCGCGGCAGAAATATGCCTTCTTAGTCTTTGCCATTTATCGTGTGAAGAGACGAACAATATCGTTACCGTTGGCATATACCAACAACACGAACAGTATCGCCAAACCTATATACTGCATAATCTCGAGGAACTTATCACTCGGCTTACGGCCTGTGATAATCTCCCACAGCGTAAAGAGTGCATGACCACCATCCAGACCTGGAATGGGCAGGATGTTCATCACACCCAGAATGACAGAGAGGAATGCCGTCATAGTCCAGAACTGCATCCAATCCCACTCCGAGGGGAAGATATTACCAATTGAGATAAAGCCACCCAGCTCCTCATACATCTTGGTCTTGGGCTGGAATATGAGTTTAAGCTGCTCCCAGTAATCAGCAATAGTATCAACAGCAAGGGTTACGCCTGCGGGGATAGCCTGCCAGAAGTTAAAGGTGCGAGTACGGGGCTGGAAGATATTGTTACGGAACATAACGCCAATCTTACCCTCCTCATTTACGGGCACACTGAGTGCCACACGCTCACCGGCGCGCAATACGCTCATCGCCAGCGTGTCGCCCTTATGTGCAGGCAGGATGTCCATTGTCAGCATTCCAGCCGTAACACCCTCTATGCCATTACAAGCTACCACCTCGTCACCCGCACGCAGACCAGCACTCATGGCCGATGCCGACGCAACAGAGTCGATGATAAATGGCATACGGATCATATAGAGATCCTCATAATCGCGATTGCGGCGCATCTCTACCAACTGATCAAACGGGATGACGAACGACAACTGCTCACCATTGCGCTCAACGGTAACCGTACGGTCGCCCTCGGTAAGAAGCAGTCGGCTGCGCATCTCATTCACATCGTCCAGTGGCTGACCATCCACCGAGATGAACTTATCGCCATCGCGGAAGCCCATACGCTCGGCTGCCTCATTGAACTCGTAGCCCCACTTAACATCCTCGTTGGCCATATACGACTCGCCATACACATAGCGGATACCCGTATATATGATCATCGCCAGCAGGATATTCATCACCACACCGGCAACCATCACACAGAGGCGCTGCCATGCGGGCTTTGCACGAAACTCCCAGGGCTGTACGGGAGCCTGCATCTGCTCCAGGTCCATGCTCTCGTCGATCATGCCGGCAATCTTGACATAACCGCCCAGAGGCACCCAGCCTAAGCCATACTCCGTCTCGCCACGCTTCCACTTAAAAAGCGAGAACCAAGGATCGAAAAATATGTAAAACTTTTCTACTCTGATCTTGAAGATACGAGCCACAATAAAGTGACCAAACTCGTGAATCGCTACAAGTAGCGACAAACTCATGAAAAATTGAACTACTTTGATTAAAACATCCATTATACAATGATTTTACTTTTTCAGTTTAAGATACTCTGCCGCCAGCGCACGCGACTCCTCGTTCGAAGCCTCATAGTCAGCAAGCGTAGGATTAGCAACAAATGTAGCATGCTCCAGAGCGTACTCTATCGATGCCGTAATATCGGTAAAGCGGCACTGATGCTGCAAAAATGCCGCCACAGCAACCTCATTTGAGCCATTCATCACACACGCAGCCGTGCCTCCACGACGCATACAGTCATAGGCAATATCCAGCGCGGGATACTTCACACGGTCGGGCTCAGCAAAGGTGAGTGTCGGGTGTGCCAGAAAGTCAAATCGCTCCTCAGGGCGCGTAGCACGATGAGGGAAAAGCAGCGCATAGCTGATAGGCATATGCATATCGGGCGTACCGAGCTGCGCCTTGATAGCGCCATCCTCGAACTCCACCATAGAGTGCACGATCGACTGCGGATGAATAAGCACCGAGATTTGGTCGGCATCCACGCCAAAGAGCCAGTGTGCCTCAATAACCTCAAAACCTTTATTTACGAGTGTAGCCGAGTCGATGGTGATCTTGGCACCCATCGACCACTGCGGATGCTTCAATGCCTGCTCGGGCGTCACATCCTTCAACTGCTCCATAGGCAGATCGCGCAACGCACCGCCACTGCACGTTACAATCAGACGACGCAACGGAGAACGTTCACCCACCAGACACTGGAAGATAGCCGAATGCTCCGAGTCAATAGGCAGGATGGGCACACCGCGCTCGGCTGCCATACGCATCACCAACGCTCCTCCCACTACCAGCGTCTCCTTATTGGCCAGGGCAATCTTCTTGCCCGCCTCGATAGCGGCAATTGTCGGATGCAGGCCGGCATAGCCCACCAGGGCATTGACCACAACATCCACCTCGCCACTCTGCACAACACCGCATATGGCGTCACTGCCCGTATAGACCTTGATCGGATATGCGGCCAGCGCCTCCTTCAGGAGTTCATACTTCGACTCATCGGCGATGACTACGCTGTCGACATCGAATTCAATGGCCTGGCGTGCCAGCAACTCCCAATTGCGATGTGCTACAAGCGAATTAACCTCAAACAATGAGGGGTTTTCGGCTACGATATCGAGAGTCTGCACTCCGATAGAACCGGTTGAACCGAGGATCGACAAACGTTGTTTCATGGGGATATTTCTCTTTCTTTAGAATACGATATACACTTCGGGATCTACTGCTCGGCCCTCATGCCAGAGCTCCACCTCTACCAACGGATTGGTTCTATCACCTACCGACGGCATGGCGTTATAGCCCACAACCTGACGGCTCTTAATACTCTGACCCTTCACGACAAGCACTTGCGCCAGATTGCGATACACCGACACGAAGCCGTTGAAGTGCTGCACCGTGACCACCGATCCGCGCTCACCCTCGGCCACAGCCACTACCGTACCGTCGTCGATAGCCGTCACGGGAGCGTTGGGTGAAGACTGAATACCCACGCCGAGGTAGTTATCCTCGCGAGAGAAGTGACGCGTGATGATACCCTCGGCAGGAGCAACGAAAATCAGCGTATTACCGCCCTGAGCACGCTGCTGCAGCGTACGCGCCAGAGAATATTCGCCATCGCCCTCCATCTGCGCACGCAGCAACGAATCAAACTGCGAGGGTGGCACAAGAGTTTTGTCAAGCGTAGTGGTGTCGCCATCGCTCAGCGGTGTGCGCACAACAGGGGTACGGCCCTCCATGATCATGGCGATATTTTCGTTGTAGGTGAGCATGTCGTTCATGCGGCGCTCCAGCGAGTCGATGCGCATGATATTCTGCACCAGATCGTCGTGTGTCTTCTCGGCCGCGGTGCGGAATCCGGGGAAGATGTCAAGGATGGGCGTATATGAGACAAGCACCAGAACAAGCAAAAACAGAAAAACACAAAAGGCCCCGACGCTGGCCAGCAGACCTGCGGGGGTGATATGCACGCTCCACTCCTCCTTGTGAAGGATCGGATCGCTCATCGAGAATCGCATCTTGCGCGACAGATTTTTCCAATTAAACTTTTTCACGTCTTTTATTGCTTGCTATAACAGAGCAAAGATACTCAAAAAAAGGTGAAACCTCTGCCCTTGCACGGCTTTTTTTATGCTACACGGAATATTGTTGTCGTTTTCAACGATAAAACGCCTCGCAAACACGAAATATTTTATCTTTTTCGATGTGCATCACTTTTTTTATCATTTTTTTTGTTTCTGCGTGCAAGATTTCGCAATTCGCCCGTTTAATGATTAGAGTTGTGTAAAAACAATAAAATTACTTGTATTTTATAAATTTAATACCTAACTTGCAAAAGGAAATCAACAGTCTAATTGTCGCATTATGAGAAAGTTACCCCCCCGTAGCGGACTGCGATAATTTTCGCGAGCTACAATAAGAGCAAATCGGCTACAATCTGTAATCAATAGCCGACAATTTTCATATTGTTACTCCTCTACGGCCGCGCAAAAGTTATAATGTTTAATCAGCGGCGAATCCTCTCTTGTGATATCGAAAACAGATATTCAATAAGAAATTCTACAACTTATTACTTATTCTTTAAACTAACACTAAAATGAAAAAAATATTAACTTTGGTAATCGCGGTGGTGGCTTTAACCTCTTGTCTTGATGGTAATGATTTTGTTTACAATGAGCACTGGGACAATGAGATCAATGCATTGGAGAAGACCGACCTGCCCGTGACTGCCGTAATGCAATCGGCTGAGGCTTGGGCAACGGCGAGCGTATTATATTACACCGAGTCCAATGGCAAGGGCAAAGAGTACGATCCATACGATAAATATAGAAATGAGGATGGTATTGCTATATATTCTGGTGGTACTTCAGAAAAATATACCTTTGGACACAATACTTTTAGACATTATATAAGTAATGTTAGCGTTGGAATATACCCAAGCTATTGGGTTGAAGCTGTAATGACTGAGGTAGTTGATAATTATT
>JAGBYV010000144.1 GCA_017628595.1 Alistipes sp. | reverse complement strand
GGTGATTGCCTGACGCTTAGCGGGATCACCCACCTTGCGCTCACCACCATCGGTGAAGGCTACAATCGAAGGAGTCGTACGATGACCCTCGGCGTTAGGAATAACAACGGGCTCGTTACCCTCCATTACAGATACACATGAGTTGGTAGTACCCAAATCAATACCAATAATCTTTCCCATAATCTTTTCAGTTTTTATTTGTTTATTATC
Organism: Alistipes sp.; assembly: GCA_017628595.1. Taxonomy (GTDB): domain Bacteria; phylum Bacteroidota; class Bacteroidia; order Bacteroidales; family Rikenellaceae; genus Alistipes. The sequence continues at coordinate 1,559 of JAGBYV010000144.1, read as the reverse complement.
TATTTTCTCTCTTGTCACGCCGGCCGTGCCACAATTGCCTGTGGCCGACGCATAAAATATAAACAAACGCTATACCAAACCTCAAAATTGACGAAAATGATAAAATATGGCGTAATTCTCTGCCAAACAGCCATCATCATCTGCCATTTTGTCTGCCACATAGTCATTCTCAAGACTCAAAATGGCATAAAACAGCAACGTGGCACACACCTTATATGGCACGCCGCACAAAAAAACTCCCCTCGCACAACAGCGAGAGGAGCAAATCACTCTATAATTACATATGCGGTCATGCCGCATTCCACCAAGTTCTACAAATTATTCCTGTACACCCTTTGTAAGAGTAATGTGTATCACGCCATTGGCACCACGGGCACCATACATCGAGCCGTCGCGACTAACCGATACCGACTCCACCTCGTTGATGCTGACAGTCGAGAGCGTAGTAGTCTCCATGCCATCGACAAAGATGAGCGGTCGTGACGAAGCATTGATCGAGGTCGAACCACGCAAGGTCAACTCGCCATTCATCAGCTGCAAGCCAGGAACAAGACCCAGCAACGCCTCCTGCAAATCCATCTGACCCAGGCTGCGCAACTCCTCACCCGTGATCACACCCGAGTTTGAAGTCTGCTCACGGCGCTTAACATGGCTGTAACCCGTATCGATCAACTCCTGCGACTCCTCAACGCCCTTCACTGAGCCATCAACCAGAATAACGCGCATACTGCGACGGCCATTTACGGGCAACTCAAAATTGATCTTCTTGTACGAGAACACGAGCACTGCATCACCCGGCACATTGGTAAGGCCAAAGCGACCCTGCTTATCCGACACAGCGTGACGACTGCGCCCCTTAACCTGCACCTTCATTTTCTGAACGGCATAACCCTCCTCGGTAATAATCAAGCCATTGAAGGGAATATCTTTTGTACTCTGCTGTGCCGATGCCACATAGGCCGACGCCAAAAGCATCACCACGAGCGACAATAATCTTTTCATCTCGAAAAATAAAAAAAGCACCGGAACCCGATTTAAGTCGGCTCCGATGCAAGATTAAAAACTAAGGGTTACTCCTTACTTGTTCTCATTCAGGATACGCATTGCTGCATCGAGAATAGCCGTATCGTCCAAAGTCACAACACCACCATCGGGGCCCTGCTCGATATGAATACCTGCACATGCAGGAGCATCAAGATGCTTGCCGCCAAAATAGTTGCGTACTGTATCTACATCAATTCCAAGCTCGTCAGCAATGCGCTGAGAGCTACCACTGGGCAATTTGTCCTTAATACGACGGAGTTCGTTAAAAGTAATAATCATAACGTTATATTTTTTAGGTTTAAGTATTATTTTCTATCATTAAAATGCGTAGCACCTTAACTTCGCATTATAAAGTTACAACTATTTTTTCTTTCTGCAAAATTTCCGCGGAAAAAAGTCAAAAAAAAGAGAAATATCCTTTGGGATACTTCTCTCTTATATTATATATGGTAAGACATCATTAGTCGGTCACCTCGATATATACCTGCCACAGGAGCGGTGTATAGGGCAGGACC
>JAGBYV010000143.1 GCA_017628595.1 Alistipes sp. | reverse complement strand
GGTATCTTATATAACAAGTGATAGTTACCGAGCTAAAGCGTCCCGTTTTGAACAGGCTGATGTGGTATTCTTGTCAACATTAGGTGTGGATGAAGCTCTTATTGAAAATATTCAAAAATGTTGTAGACCCCAAACAAAATTCTATATCATTGGTGAGAAAAACTTCGGAGAAAGTAATGGCCAGATTTATAGGAAACGCCACGCCGAAGATTATCTTCAACAATACATAGAAATGGGAAAGGGTTTTGCTGAAAAAAAATGAAAGGCTCAAGAAAGCATACCCCGACATTTATATAGATTTGATTGAAAAAGTTCAAAGAGAGGATGGTAAAGTAAGAGTGTTCTCGGATAATGGACGGTATATTAGTCAAGATTGTTATCATCTGACTCAGGCCGGCGCACAATATTTTGCTGGGATAATAGATTGGACGTATTTTTTAAATTAACATATTTTGTTTAGCCTTCACTGCGTGAGTGAGGGCTATTTTTTTGTGCCGATAACTTGCTGATAACGTGCAATAGTAACCGTGCGGTAACTATATTTCGGTGTGGTAACGTCTTGTTTTGTGGTGTTTTATGATTTATTTTTGCGTAACAGAAATTAAAAAACAAGAAAGCTATGAAACAACTTTTTATCTCTTTGTGTGCCCTCATTGCGGTGGCTTGCTCGAGCCAGGAGCACACGCCCGTACTTATGTTCGATAAGTCGCACGGTCAGTGTCTGGGTAGTTCCTATACGGCCGATGTAGTGCCCGACTATGAGAAGATGGCAGCCGATAATGGAGCCGAGTTTGTCATTAACGAGCAGCCCTTCAGTGAGGCTACGCTCAAGGGTGTGGATGTGGTGCTTATGCTCTCACCTCTGCAGCACGACTTGCAGAAGAACATCACCGACGAGGAGGCTGCGGCACTGGTGAACTTTATCAATCGTGGCGGTTCGCTCATCGTCTTCGTTGATGAGGAGGCGCATCGTGTGCTTCTGGAGCCTTACAATATCAATGCTGTGACAACAGCCTTCGGTGTAGAGTTTGGCTACGACAATAAGATTGCATTTAACAATGGCGCTGTGTCGTTCGAAAACGATATTTTCAAGGGTCGTTACGAAGTGCCCTGCACAGGTATGCGTAGCATAAAGGGTGGTATTCCAGCCAGCGTATGTATGGACGATGGTTATCTGCACGCCACGTATGTGGAGTTGGAGAACGGAGGAAAACTCTTTGCCTGCGCAGAGACTATGGTTGCTCTGCTGATGGGTGGCGATGAGGATATCGAGCGCAAAGGCCCTACTCGTCGAACTCCTGAAGGTAAGATGACGCAGACGGGCTGGTTTGGCAAGGATAGCCGCAAGTATATGGCTGACCTGATCGAGTGGTCGCTGAAATAGAACTATAATAGAAAAGGCTGTCCCGCGGGGCAGCCTTTATTGTTACTTTAGTGAGAACCACTCGCTATTTAAGTGAGAACCACTCGCCCCACGCCATTACGACGTAGTCGTGTGTGACGGGTTGCAGTTTTTGGAACGTGAGCCAGAAGGCCTCGCGGTGGTCGATGGTGTGGCCCATCTCATTCTCGTGGCCTGTGAGTACATAACGAGGATTGAAGCCCTTGATAGCCTCGGCTATATTCATCGACCAGCAGTTGATAATAAGGGCGTCGATCGCCGGCTTTTGCTCTTTTACGGTGTCAATCCACTTGGAGTCGCCCTCGTTATACTGATCTCCGGTGTGTGCCACGGTAAGGCCATCGGGCGTGGTCACGGCATAGACGTTACACATCATATCACTCTGATGGCCGGGGTAGATCTTCACTTTCAGTACATCGCCACTTAGGAGCTTTACCTCCTTATTTAGCATCTCCGTCTCCGAGCGGTAGTGCGTCACGCCCTTGACATCCTTCAGTATCTCGTCGGCAGCAATGACCGGCTTGCCAGCGGCAATGAATCGGTCGGC
>JAGBYV010000142.1 GCA_017628595.1 Alistipes sp. | reverse complement strand
CGACACGTATCATCGCAGGTGTGGGTGTACCCCAGCTCACAGCCATCCACGACTGTGCATCGGCTATCAAGGGCTCAGGCGTGCCCGTTATCGCTGACGGTGGCTTGCGCTACTCTGGCGACTGCGTGAAGGCATTGGCTGCCGGTGGCGACTGCGTCATGGTAGGTTCGATGTTTGCCGGTACGGAGGAGTCTCCCGGTGAGACCATCATCTACAACGGCCGTAAGTTCAAGACCTACCGCGGTATGGGTTCTATCGACGCTATGAAGGCCGGTTCGTCTGACCGCTACTTCCAGGGTGGCGAGAAGAACGACATGAAGCTCGTTCCCGAGGGTATCGTTGGTCGCGTGCCCTTCAAGGGTTCGCTCAGCGAGACGGTATATCAGCTCGTAGGCGGTATCCGTGCAGGTATGGGTTACTGCGGTGCAAATACCATTGCAGTGCTGCAAAAGGCTAAGTTCGTACGCATCACCTCAAACGGTGTTGTTGAGAACCACCCCCACGACATCACAATCACAAGCGAGACACCGAACTACACTCGCGGAGAGTAATTATATAAGGCTCGCCACGCTCTTGCAGCGCGCGAGCCTTTTTTGACAAAGCATTGCTCTTTTTGGAAAATTTTGTTTCTCAACTCTTGACAATAGGCCCACTATTGCCTGCGAGTCTTAAATCAAAATTTCCTCAAAAATAGCGAATGCTTGGGTTGTCAAAAAAATAGCCTACTATCTGTGAATTTTCGTAGGAGCGGGTGGTGAGGTAAGAATTTCCTTAGAAAAAGGGGAAGCAAAGAGATATAGAATAAGAATTCAAAAAATATATAAAAGACAATGAAACAGGACATGATTGTAATTTTGGACTTGGGTAGCCACGAGAACACTGTGGTAGCTCGAGCCATTCGTGCGTTGGGTGTGTACAGTGAGATCTATCCGCACGACATTACAGCTGCAGAGCTCAAGGCTTTGCCTAACGTGAAGGGTGTGATCATCAATGGTGGCCCCAACAATGTAATCGACGGCGTGGAGATCGACGTATTGCCCGAGATCTACGAGGCAGGCTTCCCCGTTATCGCAGCTGGCCACGACAAGGCACAGTGCGAGGTTAAGATGGAGCAGTTTAAGGACGATGAGGAGGCTATCAAGGTTGCCCTGAAGTCGTTCGTATTCGATACCTGCAAGGCTGAGGCCAACTGGAATATGAAGAACTTCGTTGCCGACCAGGTGGAGCTCATCCGCCAGCAGGTGGGCGACAAGAAGGTGCTTCTGGCACTTTCGGGTGGTGTTGACTCATCGGTTGTAGCAGCGCTTTTGTTGAAGGCTATCGGTGAGAACCTCGTATGCGTACACGTAAATCATGGCCTGATGCGTAAGGGCGAGTCAGAGAATGTTGTTGAGGTATTCCGCAACCAGCTCTGCGCTAACCTTGTTTATGTTGACGCTACGGAGCGTTTCCTCACAAAGCTCGAGAACGTTGAGGATCCCGAGCAGAAGCGTAAGATCATCGGCTCGGAGTTCATCCGCGTATTCGAGGAGGAGGCACGCAAGCTGGACGGCATCGACTTCCTGGGTCAGGGTACTATCTATCCCGACATCGTGGAGAGCGGCACCAAGACTGCCAAGATGGTTAAGTCGCACCACAACGTAGGTGGTCTGCCCGAGGATATGAAGTTCGGCCTGGTGGAGCCTTTGAAGCAGCTCTTCAAGGACGAGGTACGTGCTTGCGGTGTTGAGCTTGGTCTTCCCTACGAGATGGTTTACCGTCAGCCCTTCCCCGGTCCCGGTCTTGGCGTACGTTGCCTCGGTGCTATCACACGCGATCGTCTGGAGGCAGTGCGTGAGTCTGACGCTATCCTTCGCGAGGAGTTTGCAAAGGCAGGTCTTGACAAGAAGGTATGGCAGTACTTCACCGTTGTGCCCGACTTCAAGTCAGTAGGTGTGCGTAACAACGCCCGCTCATACGACTGGCCCGTGATCATCCGCGCCGTGAACACTATCGACGCGATGACCGCTACGATCGAGCATATCGACTGGGAGATCTTGGACCGCATCACCAAGCGTATCCTCGACGAGGTTCCCACCGTTAACCGCGTATGCTACGATATGTCACCCAAACCCTCTGCAACAATCGAGTGGGAGTAGGCAACTATCAGTAAATAAGATAATTAAAGCGATTTCGGCGATTGCCGAGGTCGCTTTTTTTGTGGACGTTAAACGACAAAGGAGGCTGCGCAGGAAATAATTCTAAATCTTGCATTCTTAATTTTGAATTATACATTGTATCTTTGTCGTATGGAATCGACAATACTTCAAGGTCTGAACCCGCAGCAGCGGGCGGCGGTGGAAAACTATGAGCAGCCATCGCTCATCATTGCGGGTGCAGGTTCGGGCAAGACGCGAGTGTTGACCTCGCGCATAGCATATATGCTGGAGCAGGGCGTGCAGCCCTATAATATTCTGGCACTGACCTTTACCAACAAGGCTGCCGAGCAGATGCGTACCCGCATCGAGCAGATGGTGGGCTCGCGTGCACGCTACATACGCATGGGTACATTCCACTCGGTCTTCTCGCGCATCCTTCGTGAGAACGCCGAGCGCATAGGCTTTACCGACTCTTACACCATCTACGAGCCCTCGGACTGCAAGAACCTAATTAAGACCATCTGCAAGGAGATGAATCTGGCCGACGACAAGTATAAGCCCGCCAGGGTTCTCTCGCGCATATCGTTTGCCAAGAACTGTCTTGTTACGCCCGCAGCCTACGTAGCCAACTCGACCTATGCGGCTGAGGATCGTCAGGCGCAGATACCTCATTTTGGCGATGTGTATGTGGAGTATTGCCGCCGCTGCAAGCAGAACGGAGCGATGGACTTCGACGATCTGCTGCTGCAGACCAATGTCCTGCTGCGCGACTGTCCCGATGTGCTGGCCCGCTATCAGGAGCAGTTCCAGTATATCCTTGTGGATGAGTATCAGGATACCAACTTCGCCCAGTATATCATCATCCGTCGCCTCTCGCAGCTGCACGGAAGGGTGTGCGTTGTGGGTGACGATGCGCAGAGCATCTACTCGTTCCGTGGCGCGAAGATCGAGAATATCCTCTCCTTCCGCAACGACTACCCCGCAGCGCAGACCTATAAGCTGGAGCAGAACTACCGCTCCACTCGTACCATTGTCGAGGCGGCCAATTCCGTGATCGAGCATAACTCGCGCCGTATGGAGAAGAAGTGTTTCTCGGAGGGTGACAAGGGCGACAAGATACAGATCCTGCGCGGATATACCGACCGCGAGGAGGCCGATATGATTGCCGAGGCTATACGCAGCCGTCTGCGCGAGACGGGCGATGGCTGGGGTGAGGTGGCTATCCTCTACCGCACCAACAACCAGTCGGCGGTGGTGGAGACAGCGCTTAGGCGCCGTGCAATGCCCTACCGCATATACAAGGGCTCGTCGTTCTACGACCACAAGGAGATCAAGGACGTGCTGGCATACATACGTCTGGTGATCAATCACAAGGATGACGAGGCATTCAAGCGTGTTGTGAACTACCCGCTGCGAGGCATTGGCAACACCACCATAAGCCGCATTGCGCAACTCGCCGCCGAGCGAGGTCAGTCGATGTGGGAGGCTGTGGATGCACTGGTAGCCGAGGCTGCCACGCTGGGTGATCCGATGCAGCGCACCATAGCCCGCAAGGTGACCGAGTTTGTGAATCTCATCCGCTCGCTGCAGCTCACGCGTAAGGAGAAATCGCTCTACGACTTCGGTCTGGAGCTCGCCTCACGCACAGGTATTCTGGCGCAGTACCGCACCGAGAGTACCCCCGAGGCGACGAGTGCGATAGAGAACATCGAGGAGTTGCTGAACTCGATGCAGCTCTTCTCGGAGCAGTGCGAGGCGGAGATTCGTGCGGGCGAGCGAGAGGAGGATCAGAAGCCTACGGTGGAGGAGTGGTTGCAGAATATTATGCTCCTTACGGATATGGACAACAAGGAGGACGAGGGCGATGAGCGCATAACGCTGATGACCGTACACTCGTCTAAGGGTTTGGAGTACAAGTATATATATATTGTCGGCTGTGAGGATAAACTCTTCCCCTCGGAGCGAGCTATGGAGTCGGCGGATGGTCTTGAGGAGGAGCGCCGACTCTTCTACGTTGCTCTCACGCGCGCCAAGAAGGAGGCTACGCTTTCGTACTGCGATATGCGCTTTAAGTGGGGAAATATGGAGTTCAGCCAGCCCAGCCGCTTCCTTCGTGAGATTGATCCGCGCTATGTAGATTGCGACGAGGATCTTTCGGCTCGTCCGCCCCGTGCTGCCGAGGGCGAGGGCGAAGGATTCTCGGGTCGTATGGGCTCATTCTCGCGTGGCGGCTATGGAGGTCCGAAGCCTGCAGCCCAGCGCACAGAGGAGCGTCGTGATGGCCGCACGGCTATCGAGGAGTTGCGTCGTCGCTTCGATGTACGCTTCCAGCAAAAGCGCGAGCAGGGTGCGCAGAAGCCCGATCCCCGCATCGTAGCACCCGTCGAGCCTCGCTCTACCGAGGGACTGAAGCGTGTAAGTTCAACCCCGGCTTCGAGTACGCCACTAGGAGCCTGCCCCTATGCCGTGGGCGACAGGGTGGAGCATCCGAAGTTTGGCGTCGGTGTGGTGCGCCGTGTGGAGATGATGGCCACGGACCATAAGGTGGTGGTCGATTTCGGACAGTACGGCGAGAAGACCCTATTGGCAAAATTTGCCAAATTGCAGAAACTTTAGCGAAAAATATATCAGTTTTGATGGAAAAATGCACATTATGCTATTGCAGTGTGCATTTTTTTGTGTAGATTTGTAACAAGTGTTACTAACCTAAACTCTTTATACTATGAAAAAACTTCTACTATTCACAGCAGCGTTGATGCTCTCGCTGAGCCTTGGCGCACAGGAGTTGGCAAACTTTGTTGGTACAGGCAGCACCGCCTCTCCCGAGATTAAGGATGGTAAGATCACCTTCCGTCTGGCTGCATCTTACGCTACACGCGTGCAGATCACTGGTGGTTTTATGCCTACACAGAAGGTTACTGTTAATGGTCGCGAGAACGAGGTGCCCATCACAGCCGACATGACTCGCAACGCTCAGGGCGTATGGGAGTACACTATCGATATGCCCGCACCCGAGCTCTACACCTACAACTTCATCGTTGACGGCGTAGCAGTAAACGATCCGAGCAACGTAATGCAGCAGCGCGACGGTAACCGTTACCTGAGCATCCTGATCGTGCCGGGCGAGTTCACCGAGAACTATTTCGAGGCTAACCAGCGTGGTAACCTTACAAAGGTATGGTACGACAGCCCCTCATTGGGTCTGAACCGCCGTATGTATGTTTACACTCCCTACGGTTATGACGATCCCAAGAACGCCAAGACAAAGTACCCCGTACTCTATCTGTTGCACGGTGGTGGTGGCGACGAGGACGCATGGAGCAACATGGGTCGCGCTTGCCAGATTATGGACAACCTCATTGAGAAGGGTCTAGCTGTGCCTATGATCGTTGTAATGCCCAACGGTAACCCCACTCAGCAGGCTGCTTCGCCTTTGAAGCTCGCTGTAAAGGAGGGTCGTGCCGAGGCTAATGCTTACGTTCACTCACTTGCTAAGGATATCATCCCCTACGTTGAGAAGCACTTCCGCGTAAAGGCTAACAAGGCTTCACGTGCCGTTGCAGGTCTCTCAATGGGTGGTGGCCACACAACTGCTGTTACTGGCTTGTATCCCGATTTGTTCGACTACATCTGCCCCATGAGCTGCGGTATGCGTGATTCTGAGGAGGCTGTAGCTGCTTTGCAGGGTATCAAGAAGGCTGGTTATAAGCTCTACTGGGTAGGTTGCGGTAACGCTGACTTCGCTTATCCTGGCACACAGGTAATGGATCAGATGCTTACTCGTCTGGATATGCCCCACACAATGTATATCAATGGTGGTGGTCACACCTGGAGCAACTGGCGTCACTATCTGAACACATTCGGTCGTCTGTTGTTCAAGTAAAACGCGCCTGAAAGGGTGATTTTGGCGTTACGTTAGCCTCTGTCACCATTAAGCATAAAAATAGGCTGTTCTCCATTGGGGAACAGCCTCTCTTTTTTATACTAAATGCTCTATTTGAAGAGTTCCGATATCATGCGCTCGGCCACAAGGCGGTAGTAACGCTCCACATCCGAATCGGTCTCCACCGTCGGTGTTCCGCACTCGCCACCCTCCATGATGGTCTGAATCAGAGGTATCTCGCCAAGGAACGGCACGCCTGCCTCGGCGGCATAGCGCTTGGCACCGCCCTGACCAAAGATGTAATACTTGTTGTCGGGCAACTCCTTGGGTGTGAACCACGCCATATTCTCCACAACACCCAGTACGGGCACTGCCACCTGCTCGTGGCGGAACATCTCCACGCCACGCACCACATCGGCTACTGCCACCTGCTGAGGTGTAGATACGATCACGGCACCATCCATCTTGATCTCCGAGATCATCGTCAGATGAATATCGCCCGTTCCGGGAGGCATATCAATCAAGAGGAAATCCAGGCCGCCCCACATCGTCTGGTGCAGGAGCTGCTTCAGGGCGTTTGTAGCCATCGCACCGCGCCACATCAGCGCATCGTTGGGGTTGATGAAAAAGCCGATCGACATCAGCTCGATATCCATGCTCTGGGCAGGTACGATGTAGTCGTTGCCATCCTCCTGCACTGCATCGGGCAGATAATCCTCCACGCCGAACATCTTGTGCTGCGAAGGGCCATAGATGTCGGCATCCAGAACACCCACGCGGTAACCCATATTACGAAGCGTGAGGGCGAGGTTGGCCGTTACGGTTGATTTACCTACGCCGCCCTTACCCGAGGCTACGGCGATGATCTTGCCCACCTTCACAGTGGTGCTCT
>JAGBYV010000141.1 GCA_017628595.1 Alistipes sp. | reverse complement strand
TCAGACTCCATGTTTGTAAGCATACCCTTGCGCTTTGTTACCATCTCGATCACCGTTCCAGCGCACTCGTCGGGACAATCTACGGTCATCTCCTCTACGGGCTCATGCTTTACGCCGTCAATCTCCTTGATGATTACCTTGGGCTGACCCACCTGCAACTCATATCCCTCGCGGCGCATGGTCTCCACCAGTACCGAGAGGTGCAACACGCCACGACCATATACGATGAACGAATCGGCATTCTGTCCCGGCTCAACACGCAGAGCGAGGTTGCGCTCCAGCTCGCGATCCAGACGATCCTTCAGGTGGCGTGATGTGACAAACTTACCGTCGCGACCAAAGAAGGGCGAGTTGTTGATGGTAAAGAGCATCGACATCGTCGGCTCATCGATAGCGATAGGGGGCAGCGGTTCGGGATTCTCATAATCACAGATCGTATCACCAATCTCGAAGCCCTCAATACCTACGATGGCGCAAATCTCGCCACACTCTACCTTCTCAACCTTTGACTTGCCCAGACCGTCGAATACCATCAGCTCCTTGATCTTGGTCTTGATCTTTGTCTGTCCGTCGCGCTTTGCAAGCGTTACGTTCTGTCCTGCGTGCAACTCACCGCGAGTGAGCTTACCTACGGCAATACGACCAACGTAGGGTGAGTATTCGAGTGATGTTACCAACATCTGCGGAGTGCCCTCCACCACTTCGGGCTCGGGAATCTCATCAATGATGGCATCCAAAAGCGGTGCGATAGAGTCGGTAGGCTCGTTCCATACGTGCGACATCCAACCCTGCTTTGCCGAACCGTAAATGGTCTTATAGTCGAGCTGCTCTTCGGTTGCATCGAGTGAGAACATAAGGTCGAACACCTGCTCGTTTACCACCTCGGGGCGGCAGTTGGGCTTGTCCACCTTGTTAACCACAACAATAGGCTTCTTGCCAAGCGACAAGGCCTTCTGCAGCACGAAACGGGTCTGCGGCATTGTGCCCTCGAAGGCATCTACCAGCAGCAATACACCGTCGCACATATTCAGCACGCGCTCCACCTCACCACCGAAGTCGGCGTGGCCCGGGGTGTCGATGATGTTGATCTTGTAATCCTTGTATCTAACTGAAACGTTCTTCGAAAGAATGGTAATACCACGCTCGCGCTCCAGATCGTTGTTGTCCATAATCAGATCGCCCGTATTGTTGTCACCACGCAGAAGGTGGCCTGCCACAATCATCTTATCGACCAATGTAGTCTTTCCATGATCGACGTGGGCAATGATTGCAATGTTGCGAAGTTTTTGCATAGTAATTGAAATTAATCGTGCAAAGTTAATAAATCTTCGGCAAAATGTGTTACTTTTGTTCCACTATTCAAGCATTAGTGGGTATGAATTACGCTATTAATATCAAGGATCGCAGTCAGGTTGTCGTGGGTAGTGTGGCTGAGTGGTTGCCGCGCCTATTGCCAAAGGGGCGCGTTGTAGTGGTGTCGGATACAAATATAGACCGCCACTATCACTCTCTGCTATCCGAGTACGACCATGTGCTCATCGGTCTTGGTGAGACCAGCAAAACGCTTCATACCCTGGACTTTATCTATCGTCGTTTTGTAGAGTTGGGCGTCGATCGTTCAACCTTCGTGTTAGCCGTTGGCGGAGGTATAGTAACCGATGTTGCGGGCTTCGCCGCTTCGACCTTTATGCGTGGTCTGGAGTTTGGATTCATCTCCACCTCGCTGCTCGGTCAGGTGGATGCCAGCGTAGGCGGAAAGAATGGCGTGAACCTCGATGGATATAAGAATATGGTTGGTACATTTACCCAGCCGCGTTTTGTTATCTGCGATGTGTCCATGCTCCGCACTCTAAATGAGAGGGAGTTCCGCACGGGTCTTGCCGAGATGATTAAGGCTGGTGTGATTGCCGACGAAGAGTTGTTCTCAAAACTTGAACAGGTCGATTTCTCAACGTTGCACAGCGATGTTGAACTACTCATGGAGCTGGTCTATCGAGCAATAAATGTCAAGGCCGCGATTGTCGAGCGCGACGAGCGTGAGTCGGGCGATAGGCGTCTGCTCAATCTGGGTCATACGCTGGCGCATGCCATCGAGAAGTCTTCGTCGAAGTTTAACCATGGCGAGGCGGTAGCCTGTGGTCTGGCTCTGATTGCCGATGCGGCATATAGTAAGGGAATGCTTGCGGAGGCTGATAAGGAGCGAATCCTGAGTCTGCTTGTGCGTGCGGGTTTTGAGCTGGAGCCCCCCGTTGCCATGCGACAGTTGCTCAAGGCAGTCAAAAAGGACAAGAAGGCTGAGGGCGACTTGATTCATGTTGTCTTCCCCAAGGGCATAGGCCACTGCGAGGTGGAGAAGATGCCACTCGAAGAGTTTAAAGCAATGTTTTAGCAAAATAAAAAGCCATCCCGATGAAGGATGGCTTTTGTGTTGTTTGTCACCAGTTTATTTGATTACAATATCAAACTGATCGTACTCGGCAGTGCGCCAAGCCAAGTGCTGAGTCAGACGTGAGATAGCGAACATGGGCGAGAATGTGCGTACGCTGATAGTCTTGCCGTCGGGCTTGAACTCCAGGATGCGCAACCAGCAGTCGCCACCGTTGCCGTTCCAGTCGCCGTCGCCCTGCTGTGAGTTGAACATCATCTGAGGGATGTCGCGACCATCGGCAGCCTTGTCTACGCGGTACGATGATGTGGGCTTGAAGTTAGTACTCTTAACATCAGTTGTAATCTTAGGTGCCTCACCCGAGTGTCCGCACAATACGAGACAGATATTCTTCGATGGGTAAACCAACTTCTGCCATACCTGCTCCGAGAAGTTGCAGGGACGCAGTGTGTAGCCCTCCTGTGGGTAGCGGTCGCCAGCGGTGTTGAGCCATGAGTGAACAAGGATGATGACTTTGTGATTCTTATATGTCTCCGACTCGGTCAACTCCTTAGCCCATGCGATAGCCTCGTCACGCGGAGCAAACTCCATTGTGATCACGAGCAGGTCGCCCCACGCCTTGTCGTGGAATTCGTAAGCCGAATTCTCCATTGTGTGTACGCCCTGCCAGTTGGGGCAAGTCGATACCAGGCACTTCTCGAAGAGAATGTTGCGCTCGGGATATATGTAGTTGGGCATAACCGTGTGGCGGTCGGTAGCGGTAATTTCGCCGATATCGTGGTTACCCTGCGCTACAACGTAGGGCAGGCGGTTGTCAAGGCGAGACAGCGCGCGTGAAACGGCCTCCCACTGCTGCTTGCCAGTCTGGTCGCCATTGTAATCGTTGGGCTTCGGAGCAGAGATCACTTTGCCGTTCTGCTCAACCATATCGCCAGTGAACAGCGCAGCCTTGATGTTGAGACGGTCGATATTCTGGGCAATCCACGCAGTCTGCAAATCGAACAGAGGCTGGTTAGCCGCAAACTTGGTGTAGCTCTGCGGATCGGGCACCATAATCATACTAAACGATGCCTCATCCTGCAATGTGGGATAGACGGGAATCTGGGGTTCGCCCTTAGGCTTTAGGGGCTGAGCCATAGCAACGCACACAAACGATAGCGCGCAAAGCAGTGTGGAAATTTTCTTCATATTACATAGTTTTAAGTTGTTGTGCTAAAATAATTTACCCTCCTCGGGTGTGGGTGTGAATCCCAGGTGTTTGTAGGCCAGTTCTGTTGCCTCGCGACCACGCGGAGTGCGTTTGATGAATCCCTCCTTGATAAGGAACGGCTCATATACATCCTCTATGGTGCCGGCCTCCTCGCCAACGGCCGTAGCGATGGTGTTCAGTCCTACGGGACCACCCTTGAACTTTTC
>JAGBYV010000140.1 GCA_017628595.1 Alistipes sp. | reverse complement strand
GCCATGCTCCTTGATGAGCGAGAGCAGAGTCTCGGCCGACGAGCTAACACCATCGTAACCCTGCTGCTGGAGCGTGAGGTCGATGCGGTTGTCGTCCGTAATGCGGCGTACCCAACCCTCAAGGCTGTCGCCTACGCGTACGGGGCGGAAGATTTGATTCTTGTAGATCATACCCCAGTGGCGCGAGTTGATGATGGCACGGTAGCCGATGGGGCTCTCCGATGCTATCACGATATCGACCTTCTGGCGAGGCTTTACGGTGATGACGTCGTTGTCGATATAGGGCTTGAGCTTCATCGTGGCTACGCAGCGGCCTGTGATGTTATCGACATAGAGCCACACCACATAGCTGCGACCAGCCAATACGCCACCCTGCTGATTGCGGTTGGGCAGGAACAGATCCTTGCCCGAAATGCCCCAATCCAGAAAGGCTCCGTGAATATTCTTGTCAACAACCTTGAGCGACGCCACACGACCCTCGGTGATGAGCGGACGGTCGGTGGTGGCCACCAGACGATCCTCCGAGTCGTGATATACGAATACCTCTATCTCGTCGCCGATGGCGTTTGTAAGCGATACGAAACGGTTGGGGAGCAGAACCTCCTGTCCCTCTTCGTCCGAAAGGTAAAGACCGAAATCCGATATGCGTGCTACTTTGAGCGTTTGTATTTGTCCTACTTTCATTTCTTTGTAATTATTGGGCAAAGATACTCATTAATTCTCAATTTTTACAATCTTGCCAGTCGAGAGATACCATAAATAGCCCTCAATCTCGCTATAACCCATCTGCTGCAGCAACGAAATGTACTGTTTTATCTGTCGCGAGTGCTGCGGGGCGTGCTCCTCGCCGAACTTGTAATCGACAACAACGGCACGCGTGCCACGAATCATCACACGGTCGGGACGTCGTGTGCCGGTTACGTCGGAGCAGAGTATATCGTTCTCGCAGCGCACATCATCCCACTCGCCAAACCACTCCTTAACCTGTGGGCGAGCAAACTCACGGTCAATGGTTGAGCATAGCTCCTCGGCCTGCGAGGGGCTTATGCGGCCCTGCTTCAGCAGGCGGTCGATACCCTCCTTGACCTCATCGGTCGATGTTGCCTGGCTCAATATAGAGTGCATTACAATGCCGATGTTGCGTGCCGAGAGGTGGCGCTGGCCATCCTCCTCGAAGTAGCGCTGATCCTGAATGCGAAGGTGCATAGCCTGTGTGGATGTGGGGTATGCCTCAAGCAGTATGTTCTGTGAAGAGGCAGCCTCCTCGCTACTCGCTGCCGGAGCGCTCTGCTCGCCATACTCTATAACTGTGAGCGTCTGGTTCTTCTCGCCACTTATGGCATCCCACAGCAGTGCGCCCACATTCTGCTTGCGCATACGTGGCCCCTGGGGAATGCAGATGTAGAGCTCCTCGCCGGCGCGTGTCAGTGCAACATAGAGCAGGTTGATGGCATCGACGTGCGAATAGACCTTCTCGCGGTAGTATTCGTCGGCGAAGATTGCCGTAGTCATCTCCTCGGTGTAATTCACTGGGAAGCGACCCAGCGACGCCAGTATATCATCCCCATTGTCGGGCGTAGCCCATATGTGGCTGTTGGTCATCGGGTCGAGCGACCAGGAGCAGTAGGGGATGATTACAACCTTCTTCTCCAGTCCTTTGGCCTTGTGGATGGTGAGCAGCTCGATTGTAGAGTCGTTCATCTCGACACTCAGCGCCGCATCCTTGCCTCCGTCGTCCCACGCCTGCAGGAAGAGGTTGATGTCGGCCACCTTCGATGAGCAGAACTGAACAATCTGCTCGTGGATGGCCTGCAGGTAGGCTATCTCATCGCGGCGGGACTCCAGCGAGTGGTGCTTGACAATATGCTCGAAGGCCTGCTCGGGCGAGAGCTGGCTGATGGATGTGAGCCAATTGTCCTGCTCCTCGCTTAGAGGCTGGTCGTATGGCTGCGATAGATAGTCGTTGTAGATGGCAAGGCTTATGCTGTCGCTGCGCTCCTGTGTAAGACGCAGCGTGGCGATTATGAAGTTGCTTATCGAGGCGTTACCCACGATGAGCGAATCCTGCGTCATGATGTTGAACGTGTTGTTGCGCTGCTTGTAGTCGAGCAGAATCTTCGCTGCGCGTGCACCCTCGCTCTTGCTACGGCACAGGATCAGTATATCCTTGTAGGCGTAGCCTCGGGCAATGGCACTCTCGATGTACTCGACGATGGGAGGCTCCTCCTCCTTGTCGAAGAGCTCTACGCGTACGTAGCCATCCTTGGTGGATTGGCGCTTAACCTCCTGGTCGTATGATATATATGCATCGTGCAGGGAGTTGTGCAGCTCGTTGTATGTATCGCGTGAGATCTCCTGCCCGTCGAGTGCCGACTGGAGCATGGCGTTGAGTGCCGCGTTGTCGGCCTCGGTGATGCGACCTATGGCGTCGTTGTTGAAGTCTACGATCTGACGCAGACTGCGGTAGTTCTCCTTCTTGAACGTAGTGTGCGTATGCTCGCTGCCCAGCGCCGTGGCTACACCACGCTGCAGAATACGCCAGTCGCCACCTCGCCAGCGGTAGATCGACTGCTTGATGTCGCCCACAATCAGTACGGCCGTATCCTCGGCCTCGGCAATGGCATTGCGTAGCAGCGGGATGAAGTTTGCCCACTCCTTTTGCGAAGTGTCCTGAAACTCGTCAATCATAAAGCGCTCGAAGCGGTTGCCCGTCTTCTCGTAGATGAATGGAGCATCGTTGCCCTCGATAAAGCGCGAGAGGAAGTGTTTTGTCTCGGAGAGCAGCATCACGCCATCATCCTTGCACATCTGGGCCACCTTGTTGTAGATATCCTGCAGCAGGGCATAGCTGCGGTAGTTGGCCTTGATGATGCGTAGCGTGGAGAATAGCTTTGCGTGGTTGTCGTATATCTCAACGATCTGCCTTAGCAGAGGCTGCAGTTCGGGTGCCAGAGCCTGTGCCGCAGCCACCTTCGACCAGGAATCGGGCGACTTGGCTTTATCTCTTACCCTCGATCCCAGCGATGGCTCCTCGCCTGCAGCTACACGCCTAAAGGTGCTGATGAATCCGCCGGCACGATACTGGAACTCATCGCCCGTAAGTCCCGCCCCGTCCATCTTCTCGATGGCCTGCAAGGCCAGTGACTTGGCCTTGGCCCGTGCCGCCGCAGCCTCCTTCTCGGCCTCGGCAATGGCCTCGCGCAGAGCTTGCTTTGATGGTGCCTGCTCGATGGTGAGCTTGTTACTCTCCTTGAAGATGTCGCCACCCAGCGATATGATGCCGCTGCGCAGATCCCAGCTCTTGTTCTGGTCGATGCGCTCCTGTGCAAACTCCATAATCCAGCGCTGCAGCTCCTCGGTGTGGGGTATATCCTCTATAAGGGAGTCGGTCGAGCGCGAAAGCAATGAGTCGGTGTCGAGCTCGATGTTGTAATTGAGGTCGATGCCAAGCTCCTTGATAAAAGCACGCAGGATGCGCTGGAAGAATTTGTCTATGGTAAGGATGGTAAAGTGCGAGTAGTCGTGAAGAATCCTCGAACGGATAGCCTTCGCCCGATCCATTATCTGCTCCTGACTCAAAGCAAGATCCCGCCTCAGATCCTTCATGTAGTTGCACGTTGAGGGGTGCTCGATCAGATCGTTTATCTCCTTGAGGATGCGGCGTTTCATCTCCTCGGTGGCCTTGTTTGTGAAGGTCACGGCAAGGATGGCACGATAGAGATAGGGCTTCGTGGGGAAGTGCTTTATGGTATCGTGAACGAATTTGTATGCCAGGTTGTATGTCTTGCCCGAACCTGCGCTGGCGCTGAATATCAGGGCTCTGGGTTGCTCCTTCATCGTTTGCATATGGTTTTAAAGTCGCAGTAGGCGCATATCTTGCCGCTCTCCTGCTCGGGACAACACTTAAATGGGGTATGAAGATCGAACAGCTCGTCCAACTTCTGACGCAGCAGCTTTTCGAACTCTACGGCAAAGGCCGAGTAGGTGACCTCCTGCCTGTCGATTATCAGACGAGGCGAGTAGCTGGGCTGATTCATATCGCGGGCATAGTAGAGCGAGGGGACTACCTCCCGTGAGAGTGAGTGGTGCAGTACCATTGAGTAGAGCATCGTCTGGAAGAGATACTTCATCTCGTCGCGTTTCTCACCCTCGAATATATCCTCTATCGTTGAGGCTTTCAGATGGGCACGGCCCGTCTTGTAGTCAACAACACGCAGCGCTCCCGAGTCGAGCGAGTCGATGCGGTCGGCAATACCGCCGATCTCCACCTGCTGCGAATTGCTCAACGTGAAGGGTGTGTAGATCTTTTCCTCGCAGCTCTTGACGGCAAAGTCGTTGTGGCGCTTGTCGTAGGGAATGATGCCCTGACGGATATATTTTGTGATGATATCTCTGACCAGCAGCAGCGTTCCGGTGTATTCGCTCTGGTCGGCATTCTCCTTGTTGAGGTACTCCTTGTCGATGGCATCCTTGACGGCGCGCTCGACGCTGTGCGACGAGAGCAGATGCTCCAGATCGGTGGCGGGGTTTGCCACACCGGCAAGTGGCGAGTAGAGTCGCTGCATGGCCGAGTGGAGGATGTTTCCAAACATAGGATGATCGACATCCTCGGATAAAGTGTCGCTTAATTTGATGCGTGCTATAGCGCTTAGGTAAAAGCGCATAGGGCACGATATGTATTGCGAGAATGCTGAGGGCGAAAGCCTTCGCTCGGCCCTTGCGCCATCAGCGCATACGTACCGTTGCAGAGCCTCGGCTATGCGGCCTCTCTTCTCGATTATGCGCTCGGTCGGCTGGTCGAGAGCCACATCCACGCCTACGTTTGTGCGGTGAACCGTGTAGGGCGACTCGTAGTCCAGCTGGTATATGTAACGGCTCTGCTCGCCGGTGCTCTTCTCGTCGGCGTGCGAGCAATAGAGTATGTCGATGCGCTCGGCACGCTGCAGCAGTCGATAGAAGTAGTAGGCATAGACGCTCTCGTGGTGCTCGGGCGTGGGTATGCCATATGCTGCACGCAGATTGTAGGGTATGAACGACGAAGCGCTGCCTATCTTGCCGGGGAAGTTATCGTCGCTGGCCGATAGCAGGATGACGTTTCGAAAATCTATGTTTCGGGTCTCGAGGATACCCATCACCTGCAACCCCTGCAGGGGCTCGCCACTGAAGGGTATGCGTACGCTCTGCAGATGTCGTCTCAGAAGCGACGTGTAGATCGAGTTGGACAGCTCTATCTGGCAATCCTTTATTACGTTGTTCAGGTCGGATATGTTGTCGGCAATGAGCGACAGATAACTTATCTGGCGCGATTGCTCCTCGCCCTTGGGGATGAGTTGTGCAACGGTGTTCAGCGCCTGAAGCAAATATTTCGATAACGATGAATATCTTTCTGCGGGTGAGAATATTACACACAACGATTCGTGGACGTTGAAAAACTCCTGCTCGATGCGGATAAAGCGGCCTTTGATGATCTGCTCGCGGAGCTTGCTGGCCACTTCGCCCAGTGAGTCATTAAGGTAGGGGTGCGACAGGATGCCCACCACGTCGGCGTGGTAGAATGAGGTCTGTGAACCGGTGCGGCAGCGCTTCTGCAGCTCGATAAGTCGCTCTATGAGCGAATATGCCGTGGTCTGACGCAGCGGATAGCCCATCGTGACGTTTACATTCTCGGCAACGCTTTGCGGCAGCGAGTGCAGCAGGGGTTGCAGCAGCGACTCATCGGTAAGGACTATGGCGGTCTGCTTGTCGAACGTAAGAGAGGGCGAAATCTCCTGCAAAAGCGAGTTTACGTGCTTGCACTGAACGACATTTGATACACACGAAATGGCGTTTATCTTTTTGTTGATAGACAGGAAATTGTCGTGTGTTATATCATCCAAAGGTTTAAACTCACGGATGTTGTCGCGCAGGAAGTAGCCGGCCTCCTGATTCTTGTCCTCGGTGTAGAACGAGTCGTAATCCCACAGGAAGTCGCAACGCCCCTGGCGGTCGAGATACTTCAGTACTCGGCGCTCGCACTCCGAAAGAGCATTGAAGCCGATGAATACATAGCGGAAATCCTCTTCCTCGGGAGTGTTGCCCTGCTCGATGTTCTCCACGGCCGAGCGGTAGATCATACCCGTGTAGGCAATGCCCAGCGAGGTCAGTCGCTCGCGCAGACGGTGGTAAATGGGCGCCAGCGAGAGCCATCTGTCAAGGAAGATTCGCTTCTCGGTCGATAGAGCCGCAGTGTCGGCAAAGTGGCTCCAGAAGGCGTGTATCACACGACGCATATCTTCGCTCAGGTACGACAGGTCGGCCTCTATCTCCTTGATGTCGCACAGGTTGCGAAAGAGCATATCGGCATCGATCATATATTTGTCGATAAGGTCGAAATCCGAGAGCAGAATCTCGCCCCAGAAATAGAACTTGTCGAATGGTTCGTGTGGCGGGTAGTCTGAATATATGCGGTATAGTTCGGTGATGAGACGCAGCTTTTCACCCACGGCAAGCGTGGAGTAGCGACTCATAATGTCATCCATCGAGATGTAGCGGGGCTGCCATATGGGTCTGGATGTCAGCGCCGACAGAGCATCCGAAAAGAAGAGGCGGGCACGACGTGAGGGTAGCACAATGCGCAGCGACGAGATGTCGTCGCCATAGCGCTCGTATAGTCGGGCGGCTGCCTCCTGAAGGAATGTTTGTTGCATGGTTCTCTATATTTGCTACGAAGTTAGCAAAATAAAGTGGGAATAGAAACCCCGCAGGTGCGATTGTTGATAACTTTTTGCCCTTAGTCGAAGGACTGCATACCCGACTGCGCTATGCGTACGATGCGCTGATACTCGTCGGGTGAGAGCTCCATAAAGAAGTAGTGGATGGGATCGACGCGCAGGTCGTTGTAGCGCACCTCGTAGTGCAGGTGCGGAGCCAGCGAGAGTCCCGAGTTGCCCGAGAGCGCGATCACGTCGCCTCGCTGCACCTTCTGTCCGCGACGCACAAGGGTCGAGAGCAGGTGGCTGTATGATGTGCGGTAGCCGTTGCCGTGGTCGATGACGATGGTCTTACCCATCGTAGAGTTCTTGTCCGATACCTCGCGCACGGTGCCGTCGGCCGTAGCAAAGACACTCGAACCCTCGGCCATGGCGTAGTCCACGCCCTGATGAGAGCGCAGTGTGCGGTAGAAGGGATTCATTATTGTGCCGTAGCCTGCGGTGAGCAGCGTAAGTTGCTTGTTGAGTACGGGTTGTATCGACGGTATGTTGCGGCTCTTGTCGCCCTGCTCGTCGCCCAGCTCCTTGATTCTGCGCCACGAAGCCTCAAGGTCGGCAGCCTTTGACTGCATGATGTCGATCTCATTTTTGAGCTCTGCGGCAAGCTCTCGTTTGCTCTTAGTGATGTTCTGCTCGTAGAGCGTAAGACGCTCCTGGCTCTGCTCGCTCTCCATATCGTAGGGGTTGGCCTCGAACAGCGAGCGGAAGACACTCTGATCGCGGGCGGTGATATTGTCGAGAACCATCTCCAGCGAGTCGTAGCGCTGGCTCAGCGCATCGTACTCTTCGCGCAGCTTGTCGGTCGAAAGACGCATGCGATGCTCGGCGGGGGTGTCGAAGAGCAGCGAGAAGCCGAAATAATACAACAGAGCCACACCAACCCATGCAAAGAGCTGGATGATGAGTCGTATGATGCGACGTTTGCGTATGCGTTTGATTCTGTGCATTATTCAGCCTCGTAGTTGGCGTCCTGAATCTGCAGCATAAGGCTCTTGTAGGCCTCGGCCGACATATTCTGGTCGAAGTAATTAATCGGGTTAACGTGCGAGCGGTTGTAGATCACCTCATAGTGCAGGTGGGGCGAAGTGGATACGCCCGTGTTGCCCATCTCGGCAATGAGCTGTCCGCGAGTTATGGTGTCGCCTCGCTCGACGAGCAGCTTATTGAGGTGGGCATATCGTGTTTTGTAACCGTAGCCGTGGTTGATAAGTATCTGCGTGCCATAGCCATAGCGGGCACGACTGCGCTCGACGTACTCCACCACGCCGTCGCCCGTGGCGTAGATGGGATCGCCTATGCGACCGGGCATATCCACGCCGCTATGGAATCGCCACTGACGATATACGGGGTGGACACGGTAGCCGAAGGCGCCGATCTTGTTGCGCATCTTCGAGCGGTCGATGGGCCAGATGGCGGGTATG
>JAGBYV010000139.1 GCA_017628595.1 Alistipes sp. | reverse complement strand
GATGATGAGGCCGTGATTGCCGCTGGGTTTAATCTCGAATAAGAGATTGATGCTTACCACAACCTCGATCAGGGAGAAAAGATCTTTACTCGCTCATTCTAGCTACATACGGGTGTAGACTACATCAAGGAGATGATCATGACTGGCCATTCGGCTGCGGAGATTCGCGCCCGCTGGCAGGGTGATGTAGAGCGTTTCAAGGAGCAACGTCGCAAGTATCTTCTCTATGAGGAATAGAGCTAAAGTGCAGGTACGTAATAGATTATTACGCCGGCAACGGCCGATAGAGAGATGAGCAGGATTGGGTTTACTTTCCTGTAGGCCGCTATCATTGCGGTGATGAATAGCGCCCAGCTCCATCCGTCAATAAAACTTGCACCCTCCTTTGATGAGGGAAACATCAGTAGCAGTGCCGCCGCTCCGATCATGCCGATTACGACAGGGCGCATGCCCGCGATAAGCCCCTTTACATATCGGTTATCTTTAAGGATGAGGAAAAACTTTGTGATTAGTATCATCAGCGTCAGTGCTGGCAGACACACCGATACAGTTGCTACGACCGATCCCCAGAATCCCGCTACGGTGTAGCCTACATAGGTGGCAGAGTTGATGGCGATGGGGCCGGGGGTCATCTGCGAGATGGCAACGATGTCGGTGAATTCGGCGTTTGTCATCCATGCATTCTGTACCACTACCTCATTCTGTATGAGCGAGAGCATGGCATAGCCTCCTCCAAAACCGAAAAATCCAATCTTCAGATAGCTGATAAATAGTTGCAGAAAGATCATCGCTTTACCTCCTTTCCTCTGAGTGCTGCAAGCAGTACTCCCACAATGCCTCCTGCAAACAGAATATATACGGGCGAGATACCCACATGCCATATAATCAACGAGATGGCTGCCGCAATGGCTATGGTGTAACCTCGCATGCCCTTGGTGAAGCCGATAATCGGTGCAAACATCAGTGCCACCACTACGGGGCGTATGCCCTTGAAGGCGGCATCCATTATCGGATTGTGGCGTATCTGCGTGAAGAAGGCTGCTATGAGTAGCATGATCACAAATGACGGCATGGCAACACCAATGAGCGATGTCAGGGCACCACGATAGCCATACATTTTATATCCTACAAAGACTGCCGTATTGAGCGATATGGGGCCGGGAGCCGATTGAGCCAGTGTGAGCAGATCCAAAAACTCCTGCTCCTGAATCCATTTGCGGTGTGTTATCACCTCACGCTGGATAATGGCAATCATGGCATATCCTCCGCCGAAGGTGAATAAGCCGATCTTGAAAAATGACGTGAATAACTCCCAGTATCTCCTCATTACTTACCTCTGTAAAAACGACAGAATGTGCCCAGTGGCAACTCCTTGCCGGAGCGGTCGCTGAAATATAACTCTCCTTGCTCCTCCTTGCCCGTATGGCCAAAAGCCTGACGCAGGGCTGTGCGAGCCAACAGAGCCGATAATCCCATAGAGTAGAGGTTCAGAACCAGGAATCCGTGCTCCTTGTCGAGCAGGGCGGCGCAGCACTCCAGCATCTCGCCGATGTTCTCCTCCAGGATCCACTTCTCGCCATTTGCTCCACGGCCATATGCAGGAGGATCGAGTATGATGCCATCGTAGCTATTGCCGCGGCGTACTTCGCGACGCACAAATTTCAAGGCATCCTCCACAATCCAGCGCACACCCTCCAGCCCGCTCTGCTCCATATTCTCGCGCGACCACGTAACCACCTGCTTTACCGAATCAACGTGTGTCACGTCGGCTCCGGCAGCGCGAGCAGCGAGTGTCGCACCACCCGTATAGGCAAACAGATTCAGCACCTTGGGTGCTATGCCTTGTGCCTTCTGCTCTTCGATGCGGTCGTAGATAAAGTTCCAGTTGGCCGCCTGCTCAGGAAATATGCCCACATGTTTGAACGATGTCAGCGCCAAACGCATCTTGAGATGCATCTGCTTGTAGTCGTAGGCCACCGTCCAGCGGTCGGGCATCTGCGGACGCAGGTGCCATTCTCCACGCTCATCACTCTTTGATGAGGATGTTCGAAGGAACGATGCGTCGGCCATCTCGCGCCACTTCTGCTCGCTGAGCGTGCGGTGCCAGATTGCCTGAGGCTCGGGACGGCGCGTGATGTAACGGCCGAAGCGTTCCAGTTTTTCGAAGTCACCCGAGTCTATGAGTTCGTAGTCGGGTATGGTGGGAGTGAGTAGTTGTGACATATGGTGTTTTTATCGTTTCAGTGTGTTGGGTGTGCAGTGTATGAGGTGCATGCAGCACTGTTTGCAATCAAACTCCAGACGGTAGCGTGCCGTTCCATGTTCGATGTATAGATCTCCCCATAGTGTGGGGTTCTTTTTCAGGCACTGACCAATCTCGCGACGTATGCAGTAACTCGAAATCATTACTCGCTCGTCGGTGGTTGGCAGCGTCTCCAAGGCTGTTTCTATCTGCTCCGCACCATGCTTAAGGTAGAATTTGCGTGCAAGATGATTTGTTACATTCTCGTAGCGAGAAACCTTTGCGTGGGGGTAGCGAGCCTTGCCATCGTCTGCAAGGATAAGGTGGGGCAATGTTCTTCGCAGGCGAGCCTGACGCAGAGCCTCCAACGCCTCGCGACGCAGATCGGCAAGGAGCGATGCGGGCGCAAAATATTCGCTGCCCTGAATCTCTACACTGCATATAGAGAATATGGTTCCTCCACTTTTCTCTATTGCTCGGCGCGCTGCGTCGGCCATCTTTAGTTGATCACTCGATGGCTCCATTGCCATATCTCGCTTTATCGTGGCACTTATGCCCTCGCAATCTTTTATCGTGAGTGATATGCCATCAGCCGAGAGTGTAAGGTGTGCCGTGGACTCTATTGTACGTCGTGTGCGTGAGCGATCCACAGCCTGAGCGAAACGATGGTCGTAGTTGCGATATACATCAGCACCTACCATTATGCCATCCATGCGATTGGGGATTATATTGCCACCCTCTACTGCATTGATATTTGTGCCGTTCATTCCCTCCGCAGAGATTATGCAAATGCCATCGCCTGCCGTTAAGTCGCACTTTGGCGACAAGGCAAAACCTTTGCGTGTGAGGCTTGCAACACGTCCCAGATATTCACCTACAGCCTTAGGCGTGTCGAACGATGCTACTCCCGAACGCTTGCCATGGAGCATATATTGTGATGCGCCACGCGTAAAACTCTTCTGCGGATTGGGCTCAAACTCCGTTATGGTGCGACCGACAGACGGACGGACTATATCTTTGCGTCGAGCAAGAATGTCATCTATCTGGCGACGATAGTAATTCACTACATTCTTGATGTATCGCACATCCTTTAATCGGCCTTCGATCTTAAATGATGATATGCCGGCATCAATGAGTGCCTCCAGATCACTGGATAGATCCATGTCGCGAACCGAGAGCAGATGCTTGCCTGCCATTACAGTACGTCCACTCTCATCCTTTAGATCGTAGGGCAGTCGGCAGGGTTGCGAACACTCGCCACGATTGCCACTGCGCTGCGATGTTGAGCGCGAAAGGAAACAGCGTCCGCTATATCCTACGCATATCGCACCGTGCACAAAGCATTCCAGCTCAACCGATGTGGCCTCGCGGATGCGACGTATATCCTCTAGCGTGAGGGCTCGTTCCAGAATCACACGCGAGAATCCGCACTGCTCGAGGAAGAGTGCCCCCTCGGGCGTGGTAGTGCCAGCCTGCGTTGAGGCGTGTAACTCTACGGGCAGATTCATCTCGCGCAGAGCCATATCCTGCACAATAAGAGCGTCAATGCCCGTGGCAATCAAGTCGCGAGCCATCTGCTCGGCATCCGCCAGCTCGTCATCATACAGAACAGTGTTAAGCGTAGAGTGAACACGCACGCCATATTGATGTGCATACTCCACCGTGCGGGCCACATCCTCCAGCGAGTTTGCTGCGGCACGTCGCGCGCCAAATCGTGCGGCACCCATATATATGGCGTCGGCACCATGATCGACAGCGGCGCGGGCCGTGTCGTAGTCTTTGGCGGGTGAGAGTAATTCGATATAGCGCATGGTTTGAATAATTTGTGCAAAATTAGTAAAGAATGTGCAAAATACCGCTTTTGGTGGCTCTTTTTATCGTATAGTGGCAAAAAAGCGCGGAAGATAGAATAACGAATGAAGATTTTTCTTAACTTTGCACATTATACAAAATATAAAAAAGCAGAAAACATATGCTCACACTTAAGCAAATTAGAGACGATAAGCAGGCTGCCATTGCCCGCCTGGCAAAGAAGGGTGTGGATGCCGCTCCCATTATCGAAAAGATAGAGCAGGCTGATGACCGCCGTAAGGCTATTCAGGCCCAGTTGGATGATTGTCTTGCACAGCAGAATGCTGCCGCCAAGCAGATTGGTATGCTCATTGGTCAGGGCCGCAAGGATGAGGCTGAGGCCAAGAAGCAGGAGGTAGCTTCGCTGAAGGCTCGTTCGGCAGAACTTACTATTGAGCATCAGAAGGCACAGGATGAATTGCAGGCACAGATAGTTCTGTTGCCCAACTTCCCCGCAGAGATTGTTCCCGAGGGTCGCACAGCCGAGGATAACGTAGTGGTAAAGTTGGTGGAGAACTACACGGAGCTACCCGAGAATCCGTTGCCTCACTGGGATCTTGCCCGCAAGTACGATATTATCGACTTCGACCTGGGTGTAAAGCTTACAGGTGCCGGTTTCCCCGTATATAAGGGTCAGGGTGCACGTCTGCAGCGTGCTTTGATCAACTACTTCCTCGATTGCAATACCGCAGCCGGTTATCAGGAGGTGGAGCCCCCCATTATGGTAAATGAGGCTTCTGGCTTCGGTACAGGTCAGTTGCCCGATAAGGAGGGTCAGATGTATCACGCTACGGCCGACAACTTCTACCTTGTTCCTACGGCTGAGGTTCCTGTAACCAATATCTTCCGAGATGTTATTCTTGACAAGAGCGAGTTCCCCGTAAAGATGACCGCCTATACACCCTGTTTCCGTCGTGAGGCTGGTTCGTATGGTAAGGATGTGCGTGGTTTGAACCGTCTGCACCAGTTCGATAAGGTGGAGATCGTTCAGTTGGCTCTGCCCGAGAACTCTTATGAGGCTCTGGATGGTATGGTGGCTCATGTTGAGAAGATCGTGGCTTCGCTCGGCTTGCCTTATCGTATCCTTCGTCTGTGTGGTGGCGATATGTCATTCACATCGGCTCTGACATACGACTTTGAGGTATACTCAGAAGCGCAGCAGCGTTGGCTGGAGGTATCTTCAGTATCAAACTTTGAGTCGTTCCAGGCTAACCGCCTGAAGTTGCGTTACCGTGACGAGAACAAGAAGACTCAGCTGGCTCACACGCTCAATGGCTCATCGTTGGCACTGCCTCGTATCGTTGCAGCTCTGCTGGAGAACAACCAGACCGAGGAGGGTATCCGCATTCCTGAGGTACTTATTCCTTATACAGGCTTTGATTTTATCAAATAATGTATTATATTTGCATAGGAACTTTTTAACAAACCCATAAAACAAACAAAACTATGGCTTACAAAATTTCTGAT
>JAGBYV010000138.1 GCA_017628595.1 Alistipes sp. | reverse complement strand
GCTTACTGACTTCTATAAAAAACTCCTTAAGCGTGAGAGTAGGCCACGTGAGGAGATGGCCGTGTTGTATGTAGCCTCGGCAGTGGTAGGTGCGCTGGGTGTTTTGATGGGTATTCTGATGATGCAGATTGATGGTGTGCTGGATGCGTGGTGGAAGTTGGCGTCGATATTCAGTGGCGGTATGCTGGGACTGTTCCTGCTGGGTCTGGCAAGCCATACAATAAAGCGTACGAATGTAGTCATAGCCGTAGCGGTGGGCTTGGCCGTCATCGCGTGGATGAGTTTTCTGGCACCTCTGCATACCTACCTTACCATTGTGCTGGGCACGTTGGCTATCTTTATGACGGGATTTGTTTTGTCGAAAATAATTAAATAAGAAAATATGAATAAGAAATTTGTCACTCTTGTTGTTGCGCTTTTAGGCGTGGTGACGCTGTGGGCTGCCGAGCCTGTGCAGATAACAATTAATACAAAGGCTCGCGGAGCCGCTATTCAGCCTACGATGTGGGGACTCTTCTTTGAGGATATCAACTACGCAGCCGACGGAGGTGTATATGCCGAACTTGTGAAGAATCGCTCCTTTGAGTTCCGCCCCGACCACTATATGGGCTGGAGTGTGTTTGGTAATGTGGAGCTGCGCAACGATGGCCCCTTTGAGCGTAATCCGCACTATGTGCGTCTGGGCAGCAGTGGACACTCGGCGAAGTGGACAGGTTTGCAGAATGAGGGATTCTTCGGCATAGGTCTTAAGCGCGATGCCGAGTATCGTTTCTCGGTGTGGGCGCGTGTGCCCGAGGGTGGTAAGGCGATGCTTCTGGTGCAGTTTATAGATCAGTCATCACAGGGTGAGCATCAGGAGTTTGCACAGCAGAGGCTCATGGTTGATTCGCGCGAGTGGAAGAAGTATGAGGTGGTGATGCGTTCGCCGCTGACAATCGATAATGCGCAGTTGCGTCTGTTTCTTACAAATGAGCGAGGAGCAACGGGCACTGATGTTACGCTCGATCTGGAGCACATCTCGCTCTTCCCCGTAGATACCTGGATGGGCGAGAAGAATGGTCTTCGCCGCGATTTGGTGCAGGCGTTGTACGACTTGCGCCCGGGCGTATTCCGCTTCCCGGGTGGTTGCATCGTCGAGGGTGCCGATATCGAGACCCGCTATCAGTGGAAGAATACCGTTGGTGCGGTGGAAAATCGTCCGCTGAATGAAAACCGTTGGGAGTACACCTTTAACTACCGCTTTGCACCCGACTACTTCCAGTCGGGAGGTCTTGGTTTTTATGAGTATTTCCTGCTTGCCGAGCAGCTTGGTGCCGAGCCCCTGCCCGTGCTCAATGTGGGTATGGCGTGTCAGTTCCAGAACTGGGAGCAGGAGAGTGCCCATGTCCCCGCTACGGCCGAGGAGCTGAAACCATTTATTGATGACTGCATCGATCTGGTGGAGTTTGCCAATGGCGATGTTACGACTACTTGGGGTAAGGTGCGTGCAGAGATGGGCCATCCCGAGCCTTTTAATATGAAGTATCTTGCCATCGGCAATGAGCAGTGGGGCGAGTTCTACTTCGAGCGTCTGAAGTTTTTTGTGGAGGCGATGCGCAAGGCGCACCCCGAGATTGTGATCATCGGATCGTCGGGCCCCGATTCGGAAGGCGAAAACTTCGATCTGGGCTGGGCTGCAATGCGCGAGCAGGGAGCTGACCTTGTGGATGAGCACTACTATCGCCCCGTCGATTGGTTCCAAAAGAGCATGTATCGCTACGACGACTATCCTCGCACGGGACCGAAGGTCTTTGCTGGCGAGTATGCCTGCCACGATGCGGGTAAGAAGTGGAATCATGCCGGCGCTTCGATCTATGAGGCCGCATTTATGACCACTCTCGAGCGTAATGCCGATATCGTTCACATGACTGCATATGCGCCCTTATTTGCTCACGTCAAGGGGTGGCAGTGGCGTCCCGACCTGATATGGTTTGACAATCTGCGTGTGGCTCGTTCGGTGAGTTACTACGTGCAGCAGATGTATGCCCGCAATCGCGGAACACACGTAGTGCCACTGCAGATGCAGCGCACACCCGTGGGCGAGGATGGACTCTTTGCAAGTGCTACGTGGGATGCAACAGCGGAGGAGTGGATTGTAAAGGTTGTAAACACCTCGGTCGATCCTCTTCCCGTACATATCGTGCTGGACGGTGTGTGCACGGTGGATGATGTGGCGCAGGTCACAACGCTCGACTGCAGCGACTACGATCTCGACAATACGGTCGAATCGCCCAATACCATCCTGCCCCAGCAAAGCCCCGTCGCTACCTCGGGCAATGCCGTCGAGACGACAATTCCTGCCAAAACATTCGCCCTCTACCGCATAGGGGCGAAGTAGTGGCTCCTTACATAGTGATTTGCCAGATTATATTCCGTCAGCATCTCTGCCCAAAGCGATGTGACGGAATATTTTTATTCTTAAAAATATGATATAACAAACTTTACCCGCGATAAATTTGCGAAATCTCTCTTAGATGAGTAAATTTGCTTATCCTATGGATGAAAAAGGCGACAAAGGATCAATTTTTAAGTCAATTTATATGAAAAACACCTCAATTTTTAAGTCGCTGGCAGTTGCGTTGGTTGCGATGCTGGCGGTAGGTTGTGGCGCAAAGCCCGCAACTGAAGTTGGAACAAAGAGCGATGCTCTGGCTGATTCAGCTTGGGAGTCATCGCAGTGGATTTCGGCAGTCGATGCACCCGTACTGACAAGTCGTCCCGAGGGCGATCGTGCAGCCGATGGCGCAAGCTGGTTTGTGTCAACGGTAAAGAATGAGCAGAAGGTTACATCTGCCAAGTGGATGACCACATCTCTGGGCGTATATGAGATCTATCTCAACGGTCAGAAAGTAGGCAATGAGTTCCTCAAGCCCGGTTTTACCGATGTTCGCAAGACACGTCGTTCGTTCACTTACGACCTTACTGAGGCCTTCAACACAGGCTCTGGCGCAGAGAATGTACTCTCGGCTCAGGTTACTCCCGGCTGGTGGGCTGACAAGATTGTCACAACCAACACCCGTGGCGGTATGTACGGCAAGAAGCCTGCGTTCCGTGCTGTATTGGAGCTTACATATGCCGATGGCTCGAAGAAGCTCTATGGTACCGATCTTGAGAACTGGAAGGCTGGCGTGGCTGGCCCCGTAAAGCATGCGGCTATCTTCGATGGCGAGGAGTACGACGCACGTGAGAAGATGGGTTATGAGGTCGTAGAGACTCTCTCAAAGCCCGAGATTAACAACGAGTTCAATGGCGAGATCCTGCCCACAGGCGGTGCAGAGATCTACCTTCGTAAGGATTTGACCCTCTCACCCGTAGAGGCTTACATCTGGAAGGATGTCGAGGGTGCGAAGGCTGATGAGTATGGTAAGGTGGTTATCGCAAAGCGCTTTGCCGCTGGCGAGCCTATGACCGTTAAGGCGGGCGAGAACCTTGTTATCGACTTTGGTCAGAATAGCGCAGCTGTGCCTTCGTTCGTATTCAAGGCTGCCGAGGGCGTAACACTTACTTGCCTTCCTGGCGAGCTTTTGAACGATGGT
>JAGBYV010000137.1 GCA_017628595.1 Alistipes sp. | reverse complement strand
TGAAGCGCTCCTTAGAGCCAAACAGTGCGATAAGGTCGGCTATATTGTGAGGCCCATCCCAGATGTAGGTCCACGCATTGTTCTCATCGTAGTAAGCGCGTGCGCCCGTGCCACCCGAGAAGATATAATCGAAGGGCTGGATAAACTCACCCTCGGCATCCTTGGGGTGGAAGAAGCCTGTCTGCTTGTTGAAGAGGTGACGATAGTTGAAACTGCGCTCCATATGGAAACGGTACTCCTCCTCGCGGCCAGCCTTGCGGGCAAGCTGCGCTATGCACCAGTCGTCATACGATGCGGCCAGCGTAACGGCCACTGCCTGGCGGTTCTCAAACGAGTTGACCTGCGGAACGCTCTCCTTCTCGCCCTCGGCCAGGGCGGGGAACCAGCCATTGGCGTGGTAGAAGTCGTCGAGCGAGGTCTTCTCGCCACGATACCAGGGGATCATACTCTCCGTCAGGACAGTATGGTGCATACCCTCGAAGGCAGCCTCGACATCGAACTCAATACCCTTGGCCAGCGCATCGGCAAAGATAGCGGCGGCGTGGTTGCCGTTCATGCAGTGGGCATCGCCAAAGACCGTAGGGAAGGTAGGCACCCAGCCCGACTGGCGATACATACGGATATAGGATGCGAGCTTCTCGGCCTCGGCCTGCGGATTGAGAATAGTCTGCAAGGGGTGCAGCGCGTGGTAGGTGTCCCACGCCCAGTCATCGGTCCAGAAGGGCGTGCCCTCGTCGTCGTGCACCTGACCATCCCAGGCGCTATAGTAGCGGCCATCCTCCGAGATGTTGATCATACGCTCGTAGCAACGGTACAGAGCCGTGTAGAACGTCGTGCGCTCATCCTCCGTGCCTCCCTCTACGCGTATCTTACCCAGCGCATTGTTCCACGCCGAGCGACCCTCGGCCACTACTCGCTCGAGGTCGTAGTGCGCGATCTCGGCCTGCAGGTTCTTGCGGGCCTGATCGGCTGAGATATAGGATATGCCATAGCGAGCCTTAACGCCCGCAATGCTCTCGTCGAAGGATGCGTAGCGCACGGCATCGCCATCCTTACCGCTGAACGATGCGGGTGCAGAGTCAAACTCAAGGAAGAAGTAGTGCTTTGTGCCGTGGTAGTCGTCCCAGCCCCACATTGCGTTGCCCTCGGCGTAGAGCTGACCTGCGGAACGAAGCTGGATGTGGCGCTTGCCCGCCTGCTCGAAAGTAAGCGCGAAGAGTGCCGAGCGGGTGGCAGGAGCGTAATCGACAACGATGCCGAAGTCGTCAAGATATACCGAGTAGCGGTAGGGAGCCGTCTGCTCATGGTCGTAGCGATAGTCGTAGCGAGCAGGTACATCCTCGCCCACAAAGGGCATCATCATCAGCACCGAGCCCTGACGGTGTGAGGGCACATTAAGCGGCAGACCGCCCATACGGTCGGTGGTGAACTCGTTGTGGTCGGGGTTCATGCGAAGCATCGCGTTGGGCAGCTGGCTCGTTGGGTAGGTGGGCACCAGAAGATGCGAGATGTTGCCGATGCGGTTGTTCACATAATCGACAACCTCACGCTGTTGCGTTGTCTGACAAGACACAGCACACAACGCCACAAGAGCAATAAAAAGTCGTTTCATTTGGGTTGGTTTTTATACGTTATGTGGGTGTCCAATAAGTTTTGGAACACCCACATTTTTCTCTTAAGAGTATAGATTCTATTAGTAGCTGCGTGCGAACAATACGCGGCACTTCGAGGGCTTGCCAGTGAAGATACACTTACCCTCCTCCTCCTTGGCGTCGATAGGAATACAGCGGATTGTAGCCTTTGTAGCCTCCTTGATAGCCACCTCGGTCTCGGGAGTACCATCCCAGTGAGCCGACACGAAGCCACCCTTGGTATCGAGTACCTCCTGGAACTCCTCCCAGGTATCGACCTCGGTAATCATCGAGTTGCGGTAGTCAAGTGCCTTCTTAAAGATGTTCTGCTGGATTTCATCAAGAAGCGCTACGATGCGATCCGTAAGACCCTCCTGCGGAACAACCTCCTTTGAGAGTGTGTCGCGACGAGCGAGCTCGATGGTGCCATTCTGCAAGTCGCGGGGACCCAGAGCCAAACGCACGGGCACACCCTTGAGCTCATACTCGGCAAACTTAAAGCCTGAACGCACATTGTCGCGTGCGTCGACCTTAACCGATACTCCGCGCTTACGCAATTCAGCGGCGATAGCCTCCATCTTCTCGGTCATCTCGCGGAGCTGCTCCTCGCCCTTGTAGATGGGCACCATAGCCACCTGAATGGGAGCGAGCTTGGGAGGAAGCACAAGGCCGTTGTTGTCAGAGTGAGCCATGATAAGAGCACCCATCAGGCGGGTTGATACACCCCACGATGTAGCCCAAACGTACTCCTGCTTACCCTCCTTGGTGGTGTAGGTTACGTCGAATGCTTTGGCGAAGTTCTGACCCAGGAAGTGCGATGTACCGCTCTGCAGAGCCTTACCGTCCTGCATCAATGCCTCGATGGTGAGCGTATCCTCAGCACCTGCGAAGCGCTCGTTGGGCGACTTGTGACCCACGATAACGGGCACACCCATCCACTGCTCGGCAAACTCCTTATATACGTTGATCATACGCTCTGCCTCCTCGATAGCCTCCTCGCGTGTAGCGTGAGCGGTGTGGCCCTCCTGCCAGAGGAACTCGGCAGTACGAAGGAAGAGGCGTGTACGCATCTCCCAGCGAACTACGTTAGCCCACTGGTTGCAGAGGATGGGCAGGTCGCGGTATGATGTGATCCAGTTCTTGTAGGTATTCCAGATGATGGTCTCCGATGTGGGGCGCACGATGAGCTCCTCCTCCAGACGTGCCGAAGGATCGACAACAACACCCTCACCACGGGGGCTGTTCATCAGGCGGTAGTGCGTAACCACGGCACACTCCTTGGCAAAGCCCTCAACGTGAGAGGCCTCGCGAGAGAAGAATGACTTGGGGATGAACAGAGGGAAGTAAGCATTCTCGTGACCCGTAGCCTTGAACATATCGTCCAGAGCACGCTGCATCTTCTCCCAGATTGAGTAACCGTAGGGCTTGATAACCATACAGCCACGCACAGCCGAATTCTCGGCCAAACCAGCCTTTACGACCAATTCGTTATACCACTTCGAGTAGTTATCCTCGACTTTGGTTAGATCTTTAAGTTCTACTGCCATATCTTTTATATTTCGATTTTTATCGTCGCTACGGGCCAAAAAAAATGGCCACCCTTGTACTAAAGTACAAAAGTAACCATTTTTTGTTTAACGAATGCTATATCAGCCGATTTTTTTACTCAATCTCCAACGTACACACGATGGGCAGGTGATCCGAGGGATAATGACCATTCTCACGCTTATCGTCGATTACGGCATAATCCTTCACGCGGATATCCTTGCTGGTGAAGATGAAGTCGATGCGTGCCTTCGCAGGGCCGAGGAAATTACCTCCGCCCAGATCGGTCTCCACGGGACCTACGGGTGCGGTCTCGCTTACGCGGTAGGCATCGTTGAGCAGAGAGAGAATATCCTGCACCTGCTTCGACTCCTCGCGTGAGTTGTAGTCACCCACGGCGATGACGGGGCTGTCGCCCGCAATCTTCTGCACCTGACTTACAAGCACACCACCCGACATCGAGCGTGCCACCTCCAGACGCCAGAACAGATGCGAATTGAAGTAGAAGAACTCGCGGCCCGTAGCCTTGTCGCGGAACTTACCCCAATGGCAGAGGCGATGGTCGTTGGCATCCCAGCCGATGCTCTCCACCTCGGGGGTTTCGCTATACCAGAAAGTACCCTGATCAAGGAGTTCGTATTTATCTCGCTTATAGTATGTTGCGCAGTTGTGGAATCCCTCGCGGATACCATACGAGTGGTAGATATAGTCATATCCCGGCAGCAGCTCGGCCAGCTCGGGCATCTGATCCTTATTGGCCTCCTGCGTACCCACAATGTCGAAGTCGTGGTCGAGGATAACCTTCGCCACCGAGCCTTTACGCTCGGCCCACGAGTCGCCGTTAGCGGCATCGGCCTCCGAATCAAAACGTACGTTGAACGTTGCAGCGCGCATCTCAAGGGCGCGCTCCTTACACCCTGCAAGGCTCACAAGGGCAAGAGCAAGAAAGAGAAGTTTCTTCATATGTTTAGGCTTTTTTCGTTTAGAATCGGTAACCAAGAGTCATGATAACATAGTCGTTGTTATGCTCGGTCGAATAGTAGGGGCTCGCCGTATCGAATATGCCCGCATCATCCATGGCGTAGTAGAGCATATACGAGGTCTGCGACTGCACCAGGCGCTGATAGGCAAGATCGAGCGTTGTGCGACCAAACGAGTAGCCCACGCCACCCGAGTAGCATACAGCACGGTAGGTCAGCGGACGGTTGATATAGGCGCTATAGGCGTTGCGCAGTGAGCCGTCGTTATAGCCGTAACCTACACGCAGAGCCAATCGGGGCAGAGGCTTCGCCTCAACACCCACGCGGATGGTGTTCGACGCCTTGAAATTATCCTTGAACTCCTGACGATACTCGTTGGGGTAGATATCGAAGCCGTTGGGTACGTCGTGTACACGCATGCCGTTATACCACGAGCGCTCGTAGTCCACCGACAGAACGGCATAGTTGCCGATAGAGTACGATGCACCGAACATCAAACGTGTCGGAGAGGAGAACTCCCACGCATTCTCACCCACATCGTCCAGCGCGGGTGTGGTGTCACCCGAGGGGTTGAAGTTGGTGCTCATGAAGGCCTGATAGGTGCGCTCCAGAGAGTAGTATGTGGGGGTGTGAATGGCCGCACCGAGGCGCAATGAAGGGATGGGACGATAGATCAGACCCAACTTGAAGTTGACGCCAGCACCATCGATATCGACAGCCTGATTGTAGTCCATCCACTCGGCTGCTGTGCCCGCAGCCATAGGTGTGCCGTCGCCATAGACGGGAGTTGAATCGTAGATATAATCCTCGCTGTAGTAGATCTGGCGATCCCATCTTACCGAGCGGATACCGAGCGTAGCACCAAGGTAGAGCTTG
>JAGBYV010000136.1 GCA_017628595.1 Alistipes sp. | reverse complement strand
CCCCGATCAGCCCCGCCGTGATTTCGACGAGGAAGAGCTGCATGCGCTGAGCGAATCCATGTCTATCCATGGTATTATCCAGCCCCTAACCGTCCGGGAACTTTCCTCCGGTTACTATCAAATCATTGCCGGTGAGCGCCGTTGGCGTGCCGCCCGTATGGCAAATCTTAGTGAAGTTCCTGCCATTATCGTGGAAGCCGATGATAAAAAAGCCATGGAGCTGGCGCTGATTGAAAATTTGCAGCGTCAGGACCTGAATCCCGTGGAAGAAGCGCTGGGTTATCGATCGCTGATGGAGGATTTTGGTCTGACCCAGGATGATACCGCCAAGCAGGTTGGAAAATCCCGTCCGGCCGTGGCAAACGCTCTGCGTCTGCTGAATCTGCCTGAGGCGATCCTGGAAAAACTCCGGGATGGTGCGATCAGTGCAGGTCATGCCCGGGCGCTGTTGTCCGTGAAATCCGAGAAGCAGCAGCTGCAAACCATGCAGAAAATTGTCGCTTTGGATCTTTCTGTGCGGCAGACTGAACTGCTTTGCAAGAATCTTTCCAAGAAGCCCGCTCCCGAGAAACCTGTCACTTTGGCTGTGAACTATGTTTCTGAGTGCGAAAAGCAGCTTTCCAAGCACTTGGGTCGTGGTGTTAAGATCATCAACGGCAAGCGCAAAGGCCGCTTTGAGCTGGAGTTCTACGGCCAGGAAGACTTGAATCATCTGCTGACCGCATTACTCACCTTAAAAAACGGTTGCGGGAATAGATGAATATTTATTTTCATAGGTATTCCCGCTTCACCGAAAAATAATTTCCGGTGTTCGAATCCGATATTCTGATGCTCTCCAAGGGCAATAATATCCCACTTACGGGGTTTTAGAACAAAGGTAACTTTTTTGGCACATCTCTTGCTCCTGAGAGGGAAGAATTATTCAAAAAAAGTTGCAATATGAAAAAAATTCTACTCTCACTCTCAATCCTGCTTGCCTTTGCATCTATCACCGGCTGCTCACAGAAGGCAAAGTGGAACCACGAACAGAAAAAAGCCATGCGCGAAAACCTGCGCCAATATCGTGATATGATATACCTGCAGGATCTGACCGACCCCGAGTTTCTGATCTTCACCGACAGCGTGACGGGCGACATCGAGGCTGTATATCCTGTATATACCTCCTTCATCGAGATGGACGGTGCGCAGGATACGGTCGATATGTTTGTGCTGACGGCCATCGTTGACGAGCTCAATGCCGATGCTCACAACATGCGCCACATCTTCCCCTACCGCTACCTGGTGAGCGAGGGCATACTCCCCGACCGTCTGTCGCACGAGCAGCAGCGCGACTTCTACCGTTGTCTGGCGCAGAAGGTCGACAACACATTCCCCACGGTAGAGACATTCCTGCTGGCTATTGCCACCGACACCACAGCCTCATCGAAGATCACAGAGTTGCAGGCACAGTGTGCCAACGAACTCTTCGAGTGGGTCATAGAGGTTGAGGAGGTGGATATCACACCCGCACCATAACAACTCATGTAATATACCTTTTTCCTAACAACAGCAGGGGCTGCCCGATTACCTATCGGCAGCCCCATACGCGTTATTCGAAATATTCCTTATTGACGATCACCCTCACGCATCGTGGATGAATCTTAAATTCGAGCGGTGTGCCGCCCAGCAACTCGCCATCGACCTCGACCATGATATCGGGCGTGGATTCGATGCGGATATGGCTACCACGATAGTGCTTGACGTGGCCGATACTATAAATATCGCCATTGAAGAGTCGGCGCAGACGGAAGAGAATCTGCCACCAGTGCATAGGGCGATAGAGCGTAAGGTCGAACAATCCATCATCGGCAATAGCAAGGGGCAACTGCTGCGTACCGCCACCATTGTACTTACCAATACCGATAGCTGCACTGAACAGAAGATCCTTATGTACCAGTTCGCCATCGATCCACACCTTCACTCCCGTAGAGTGGTAGCGGAAGAAACTGCGCACACTACCCTCGGCATAGAGATGACGGCCACGACGGCCCTTGGCCTTATAGTGTTCATAAAGTTTTGTCACCGTGGGATCGAAGCCCGCTCCGGCGACATTGGCCATGTAGCGCACCTGCGCATACTGCGACTCCTCGTAGTGCACCTCGCCCACATCCTGTAGCAGAGTGTGTCCCTCGCGAATAGCGCGAATGGCCTCCGAGTAGTGTGTCGGGATGCCATACATACGAATCCAGTCGTTGCCCGTACCCACGGGGATAACCGCCACGGTAACCTCCTCGATGGGTGTGGTCTGCTGAATGAAAAGGCCATTGACAACCTCGTGTAGCGTGCCGTCGCCACCGATGACGATGATGCGACGATAGCCCTCATTTACAGCCTGCACTGTAAGTTCCGTAACGTGGTGCTTATGCTGCGAAAAGACCAGCTCGTGCGGGATCTCGTTGTCGCGGATAAGCTTTGTGATATGGGGCAAATCGACAAGCCCGCGGCCAAAGCCAGCCACGGGATTGACGATTACATACCATTTATCAATTAATTCAGCCTGCATTAGGCACTATTTTTTAGGAGCATTCTTCAGTGTGTGGAGCAGGAAGTCGTAGAACTTCTCTACCGACGCGATCTCAACCTTCTCATCGGGTGAGTGGGGATAGCAGATTGTAGGACCAAACGAGATCATATCCATCTCGGGATAGTTCGTACCGATGATACCACACTCCAGACCTGCGTGGATAGCCATCACTGCGGGCGACTTGCCATAGAGAGCCTCATACGACTCAAGCATAGCCTTCAGGATGGGCGACTTCATATTGGGATTCCAGCCATCGTACGAGCCAGAGAGCTCCACCTCGGCACCAGCCAGCTCAAAGACAGCCTTGATCGAATCACCCAGCGCCTCCTTCTCCGAACGAGATGATGAGCGCATAAGCGACTGCATCTTAACCTGCTTACCGTCCGATACCACACGCGCCAGGTTATTAGAGGTCTGCACCAGACCCTCCATAGCTACCGACATCTTTGCTACACCATCGGGGCAAGCCACAACGGCAGCCATCAGGCGCTCGGCAGCGCACTTGGGCATAACCTCCGCGGGAGCAGCCGTAGCCTCGGCCTTGATTGAGATAGAGTCCTCGATATCGGTGAACTCAGCAATAACCATCTTCTCGAATGCCTCAACCATGGCCATAACCTTTGCCTCGGCATCAGCTGAAACGATGATTGTAGCCGTAGCCTCGCGGGGAATTGCGTTACGCAGACCGCCGCCATCGACCGAGCAGAGAGCCATATCGCACTCCTTTGCGATAAGACGCAGCAGACGGAACAATAGCTTATTGGCGTTGGCACGCTGGCAAATGATCTGAATACCTGAGTGACCACCCTTACAGCCCTTAACCGAAAGGGTCAAAGCCTTACCCTCGGGTGCTGCTACAGCCTCGTAGGGCAATGTAACATTGGCATCCATACCACCGGCGCAACCTACATACAGCTCGCCCTCGGTCTCCGAGTCGAGGTTCAAGAGGATATCGCCCTTCAACAGTCCACCCTTCAAGCCGAAGGCACCATCCATACCGGTCTCCTCGGTTGCGGTGATAAGACCCTCGATAGGACCATGCTCAATCGAGTCATCCTCCATAACTGCCAGAATAGCCGCAACGCCGATACCGTTGTCTGCACCGAGCGTTGTGCCGTTAGCCGTCACCCACTCGCCATCGATATAGGCCTCGATAGGATCGTTGATGAAATCGAACTCCTTGTCGTTATTCTTCTGCGGCACCATATCCATATGAGCCTGGATGACAATACCCTTGCGATCCTCATAACCTGGGGTTGCAGGCTTTGACATATATACGTTACCGGCCTCATCGACCTTGTGCTCGATACCCTTCTGAGCAGCGAAATCAACCAGATACTGGCGAATCTTATCCTCGCTGCCCGACGGATGGGGAATATTACAAATCTCAGCAAAGTGCTTCCAAACAAGTGCAGGCTTCAAACCTGCCAAATTCTTATCCATAGTAGTT
This sequence comes from Alistipes sp., assembly GCA_017628595.1. Classification (GTDB taxonomy): domain Bacteria; phylum Bacteroidota; class Bacteroidia; order Bacteroidales; family Rikenellaceae; genus Alistipes. The sequence goes on along the minus strand of JAGBYV010000136.1, from coordinate 15,512 downwards.
TTATTTATTGGTTATTACTCTTTTTTCTCCTTGGGGAATCGCACAATAGGCGTGTCGTGCTCACGCTCGGCAGCACGATCAAAAGCCTCAACGATGTGCTTAACAAGCGGATGGCGAACGATGTCGCGCTTGTCGAACTCCACAATACCTATGCCCTCCACCTCTCGCAAGATGTTCATGGCACCCGTAAGGCCACTGTCGCTCTTGCGCGGAAGGTCGATCTGCGTCACGTCGCCCGTAACTATAAACTTGGCGTTGCGACCCATACGCGTAAGGAACATTTTGATCTGCGAGCGTGTGGTGTTCTGCGCCTCATCCAGAATGACAAAGGCATTATCCAGCGTACGACCACGCATATATGCCAGCGGAGCAATCTGCACCGTGCCATCCTCCAGATACTTCTGCAGCTTAGCTGCAGGGATCATATCATTCAGTGCATCGTACAGAGGCTGCAAATAGGGATCGAGTTTCTCCTTCATATCACCAGGCAGAAAACCCAGCTTCTCGCCCGCCTCAACAGCCGGACGTGTCAGAATCACTCGTCTTACCTCGCGCTCCTTCAGCGCCTTTACTGCCAGGGCAATGGCCGTATATGTCTTACCCGAACCAGCAGGGCCAATGGCAAAGAGAAGGTCGTTCTTGGAGTACAACTCCACCAGACGACGCTGATTTACCGTGCGGGCACGAATGACGTTGCCGTTATTACCAAATACGATGGTATCCTTGTCAGCCTTGGGCTCTACCCTATCGCTCAACCCTTCAGAGAAGGCCTGCTCGACCACCTCGCGTGAGATGTGGCCATACTTGATGTAATACTCCACCAGAGCATTCATCTTACGTTCAAACGAATCCACATCACGCTTGGCACCGAGCGCCTTGAGCGAGGAGCCACGTGCAACGATCTTCACCTTGGGCGAGAGTTCGCGCATGAGCTCCAAATAGATGTCCTGCGCGCCATACAATTCGCGAGGATCTACACCTTCAATAAGTATCTCTTTATTTATAGCCTCCATAAACTCTTAAAAAAGATAATTCACACCGAGCGTTGCCCAATAGGCCGATGAGCGGAACTCCACCCCCTCGAAGTAGTTGTCGGTGCGTGCCAGGCTACCCGTAAAACGAGCATCAATGACAAGGTGGCGCGACAACTCAACGCCAATGCCTGCCGTATAACCCAGCGTCGATCGCATACGACCAAACTCCAGACGCTCCACACCGTTGCTGTATCGGGCTGCTGCCGCAAGCGAGAGCACCGGTCCCACATTAAAACGCATCGGACCCAGGCCTCGGTATGAGAACATGATGGGAACCTCCATTACGTTTGACTTTACGTCATACTCCAGCGCGCCGCGCTTTGCCTTAATCTTATTGTGCAGATAGCCCATCTCGATCTGCAAAGCATAGTCATCCTGCCATACGAGCGCCATCTCAAGAGCCGCCCTGATGCCAATCTTTGGCGACAGATCGACGCCCGCAGCCTCGTCGGGATAGAGCATCGACGCAGCAGCACCTAACGAAATCCCCATCTCCATATTCTTGCGCGGTTGTGCGATGACATATCGGCTCTGTGCCAGGCTCTGCCCTACGGGCGCAAGCATGGCAAAGAAGAGAAATAATATCATCCAGCGTCGCATAAGAATGTAGTTTACTCACGCTCTAAGGCGTTATCTAATCTTCAAATATACATATTTTTCTGAAAACATAATAGTGGCTTGGCTATTTATTTCTGAAAACTTTTTTGTTATCGCCCTTTTTCGTATCTTTGCGCCAAATTAATTAGAGATACACTTATGAGTTTAGTAGCAATCGTAGGTCGTCCCAATGTGGGCAAATCGACTCTGTTCAACCGCTTGGTTGGTCACCGTCAGGCTATCGTTGATGAAACGGCAGGCACCACACGCGACCGCCACTACGGCAAAACCGACTGGAACGGCAAGGAGTTTTCAATCATTGACACTGGCGGTTATGCAGTCAATACCGATGATATTTTCGAGGACGATATTCGTCGTCAGGTAATGCTCGCTATCGACGAAGCAGACCTTATCCTCTTCATGGTTGAGGTTAAGACCGGTGTGACAGATCTCGATATGATGATGGCCGATGTATTGCGCCGCTCGGGTAAGAAGGTTATCGTGGTGTGCAACAAGGTGGATAACTACGATCTGATATATCAGTCACACGAGTTCTACTCACTCGGTCTGGGCGACATCTTCTGCATCAGCTCTATGTCGGGTAGCGGCACGGGTGATCTGATGGATGAGATTCTGAAGCAGCTCCCCGAGGATACCAAGGCAGAGGAGTTTGACGACCTGCCCCGTATCACCATCGTGGGCCGTCCCAATGTTGGTAAATCATCGCTCACCAACGCTCTTCTAGGCGAGGAGCGCAACATCGTAACCAACATAGCCGGTACCACACGTGACTCTATCCACACCCGCTACAACAAGTACGGAATGGACTTCTATCTGGTTGATACCGCTGGTATGCGTAAGAAGGGCAAGGAGATGGAGGATCTGGAGTTCTACTCTGTGATGCGCTCGATACGTGCTATTGAGAACTCAGATGTATGTATCTTGATGCTCGACGCTCAGCAGGGTCTTGAGTCACAGGATTTGAATATCCACAACCTGATCGTGCGTAACCGCAAGGGCTGCGTTATCGTGGTTAATAAGTGGGATTTGATCGAGAAGGAGAGCAACACAATGAAGGAGTGGAAGGAGTTCCTTGAGAAGAAGCTTGCTCCGTTCAACGATATACCTATCATCTTCACATCGGTGTTGAACAAGCAGCGAATCCTGGAGGTGTTGCAGCAGGCTATCCGAGTATACAACTCACGTAAGCGTCGAATTCCTACACACGAACTCAACGACTACATCCTGCCCATCATCGAGGATTATCCCCCCGCATCGACAAAGGGTAAGTATATCCGCATTAAGTACGCAACGCAGTTGCCTACACCCACGCCGCAGTTTGCCTTCTTCGTGAATCTGCCGCAGTATATCAAGGAGTCGTATCGTCGCTACCTGGAGAACAAGATGCGCGAGCAGTGGGACTTCTCGGGTGTACCTATCCAGATTTATTTCCGACAGAAGTAAGATTATTTATAGCATAGAAGAAAGTCCGTCTAACAATGTTAAACGGACTTTTTATTTATTGCAAAAATTAAACCTTTAAGAATTGTATAACAAGAGAGATTTTAAGGCTTGCGATGCCCGAGAAACCGCAGTTTACTCTGTCGTAAATGAGGATTTCGAGGGCGAGCGTAACGCAGAAATCACCTTGTTAGACAATTCTTACGCAAGGCAGACGCCCAAAGAACCGCTTACAATGATTTTCTCTAATATACGTGAATACTTGCGCCTTGTGCCGATGGCAGATAGTTAATGCCGTACCAGCACATCTGCAGAAGCAGGAATGAGAAAATCAGCAATGCGAACAGTGTATTCTGATCCTTAACGTGTCCCCTTATGTGCAGATAGAGCAGATACGAAAGCCACGTTGCTGCGGCCCACGTCTCCTTGGGGTCCCACGTCCAGAAGTCGCCCCACGCCTGCTTAGCCCACAGGGCTCCCATAATCATACCCAGAGTAAGGAATGCCCAGCCGATGCGCACCAGATTGTCGCACGCCGAGAGCTCCTCATCCGTGGCATCGTACTTCTTCAGCCACAGGTATAGGGCGAAGATGGTCACCGCACCCATCATCGCATAGGCGAACATATATACAATCACGTGAGGCACGAACCACACGCTCTGCAGAGCCGGCATAAGTGACTTGCTATGTATCTCTGGTTTAAGCAGATTGACGCAGATAAAGACTACCGACATCAGTGTACTAAAAGAGAGTATCCACTTATACTGCCAACGCACATATACCGCCACACCTGCCAGCGAGAGGAAGAACGAATACCAAAGGCGTGTTTCGCCCATAGTACGCATAGGCGGACGCTCAAGGGCTATCCACATACCTATAATAAATGTAAGAAATACAGCCGAACCGGCAAGCGATGCTACGGCAGCCGTCCACTTGCGGCTACCTCGAAATGCCATCACAGCACCCGCAACCCAGAAAAGAATGGCTACGGCAGCATACCATATCAATTGTTCCCACGTCATCGCTTAACCTCCTTTCTCTTGCGACCTCCCGCAGTGAGGAACATCACCACACCAGCCGCAAGCATAGTCCATAATGCAATATGAATAGCCGAATACCAGCCGTCACGCACACACTCCACAACACTCACTTCGCTCCAGCGTCCGCGCTCGGTATCATATCCCATCTGATAGATACGCCATGCGCCCACGCGGGCAGGATGGTTAACTTCGATCTCAACACTCCTCTTATCACCATCCTCATCTACAATATTCATACGCGAGAGGTAGTGCTTCGCCTCACGACGAGGCATAGCCACAGCCAGACGATTATCAAGGAAGAGATACGACGGCTCGAAGACAAAGCTGCCGCAGCTAACCCAACCTTCAACCGTTGATCCGGTCATAACGTTACGAGCCTTAACATATACTGCCGGCGCAGCTCCCACATGCTCCATAGCACGATACTCATCGCTATCGAGCATATGTCCAGCCATATCAAGATACTCTACCGCCTTGAGTTGCCACCCCTCGATGGTTGCCTCGGCGCCCACCTCCTCGACCGAAAGAAATTCACGCGACGAGCGCTCGGTAATTGCATCCAAAACATACAACTTGGGGGCATACTCATCCATGGCAAAATCCTCAAGAGTAAGCACGAATGGCAGATCGACCTTCTCGCCCGCACGGCTGACACCCCAATGCGTGGGTGTACCCTCCTGCAGAGTCACCGTGACTCTTAACTTATCGCCGCTACCGAAAATAGCGGCCACAAGCAGCACAAAGACTGCCAGATGCGACAACACGGCCGCAACTCTACGTTTGCGGATATGCTGCAGATCCTCCATCACGGCAAGACCTGTAGTGGTAGTAAAATAGAGCAGCATAATATTAAATGCCCACGATGATGTCATGCGCGAAAAGCCCAGCAGACCAACCAACCCTTCAGTCGAAGGATCCTGACGCGTAAGGCCAAAGATGATGGTCATCAGGACCATCGACGCAAGCGACGAGGTGCAGGCATAATGATCAGCAAGCTGCGAAAGCCACTTCCAACGATCCTTCTGGAAGTGAATCAACACCAGAAGGTATAGATAATTAAGAGCAATAATGAGTCCCCACGGATAGCGCAGAAACCCATTATCGAGATCTCCAAATGCAATTTGCAGCGCTGTGCCCGCCACAAAGAGCAAGGCACAACGCACAAATGCACGTTTATAACCCCATTGTAAGGTCATAAGCAAATTCTTTTATTTAAGCGCAGGCGGATGCCCGCCCAACGCATCTTTCACAATATCAGGCTTATGCCTGCTCCCACTGTGCACGCAACAGATTAACAGCCGCAGTTACAGTCTGTGCACGATCGCCCTTGGTACCGCACTCGAAGCTTACGTAGTAAGGATAGTTCATCTCCTTCAAAGCGCGCATACCATCAGTGTAAACATCCAACTCGCCATCCTCACCCGGCATGATACGGTTACCACGGCTCGCTACGTGAACGTGCTGCAAATACTTGGGACCTGCAGCCCACAGTGCAGCGTAGTCAGATGTCTCCTCCTGCATGTGCCAGAAGTCACCCATACACTTAACGCCCTCACTCTTTGAGTCGCGTGCGATAGCTGCAGCATCACCAACCTGACGCATGTAGTGGCACTCGCGGCGGTTCAAAGGCTCAAGGATAACGGTTGTGTTGTGCTTGAGAGCATACTCGCCCAACTCGTGCATCTGCTCGCACAGATACTCACGGGTCTCAAGCGTGTGAGGCATACAAGGCTTCTGTGAGTTGAATGCAGGCACCATAATAACACCAGTAGAACCCAGCTCGCCAGCAGCTGCAATGATCTCGCGCATAGTAGAGTCGAACTCAGCCTTAACAGCGGGATCCTCAGCCAGAATAAAGCCCTTGAAGCCTGCGCAGATAGCCGACACCTTAATATTACGGCCATTGAGCGCCTGCTGAATCTCGTTGATACGACCTGCAAGGTTACCACCACCAGGCTCGAAGCCAACGATACCCAGATTCTCCATAAAGTCTAACTTCTCGTTCAATGACTCGCCGGGAGCAATACCCTCCTGGAATGAAAGGCGCAACTCGGGTGAGTTCTTTACAGCCTCGGCAGCATCCTTAGGAGCGCATGAGGTAAGCAGATCCAATGATGACGCACCAGCAGCAACGGCAGCAGCGCCAAACAACGATTTCTGTAAAAATTCTTTTCTATTCATATCTATTATATTATCTATTCAAAACTCTGTTCCAATGCTTTGACAAACTCTGCGACAGCCTCCTCGTCCTGCGCATCGGGCGACCACGGAGCAATATTCTCGGCCGAAAGCGGAGCATATGGCCCCTGCTTAACCTCGAAGAGCACAGTATCATCCTCCAGCACCACAAGACCGTGCCATATGCCCGCCTCAATGTCGAATCCGCAGGCATCAGCACCCACACCAACAAGACGACGTTCCATCACTTGGCCACAATCGTCATAGATGATAACTCCTACCCTGCCTCTTAGCACCACACAACTCTCGCTCAGCGAGGGGCTGAGATGGCGATGCACGGGCACAAACGTACCACGCTGCATAGCATTGAGAAGACGGTTTACGGGCTCCTCAACAGAGCAATGAAAATTATAGTTCATCCTCAGGCGCGGCGCATGGCGAGCCTCATCAGCTACTCTCTCGAGCAGGCTATCGGTTATAAATTCTACCTTAGGCACTTGTGCAGTCAAAGCAAAAAGGGTGGAGAGGGAGTTGTTATCGCTCCTCGCCACCCTCAGTTATTTTACTAAAGCTGAAGCGATTACTTCGCCTTACCAGTAACCATTACAACATAGTTCTCCATAGGCATCTTACCCAACTCAAGCTTCTCAGGCATGTAGTCGAGCTGTGATGCGCTCATCTCGTCCCATGTAACAGTAGCACCAGAGTAAGCAGCCTCACGGCCCATTACACCAGCCAAGCATGAGATACCGCACTCTGAAGCCTCATCGTGCATAGTGCCCTTACGGATGTGGTTAACCCAGTCAACGTGCTCCAATACGTAGGGGTCGTGCTGCTGCCACTGAGCCTTTGCAGCCTCCTCGTCGTACTTCCAGATAACGTTGCCAGCCAGATCCTTGATCTCGTGGTTCTCGCTGTTCCATGAACCCTTAGTACCCTGGATGAACTCGCTCACGTTAGTAGAGCAACCATCGATCTGACGGCACATAGAGTGGAGGTGGATACCGTTCTCCATCTCGAAATCTACAGAGAACTGGTCGTACTGGTCACCAGTGATACGACGGTGACGAGCACCTACGGCTGTAGCCTTAACGGGCTTGAGGCCAGTCATCCACAAGAATACGTCGATGTTGTGAACGTGCTGCTCAACGATGTGGTCACCTGAGAGCCACTTCCAGTTAACCCAGTCGCGGATCATCCACTCCATATCGCTCCAGCCTGTCTGACGCTCCTTGTACCAAAGCATACCCTGGTTCCAGTATACGTTACCGCCAGTGATCTCACCGATAGCACCGTCACGGATAAGCTGCAAAGCCTCTACGTAAGGACGCTGGTGGTGACGCTGTGTACCAGTTACAACGCTCAGGTTCTTAGCCTGTGCCTGCTTAGCAGTAGCCATGATCATACGGTAGCCCTTAGGATCAACTGCGATGGGCTTCTCAAGGAATGAGTGAACACCCTTCTCAGTTGCGTACTGGAAGTGTACGGGACGGAATACGGGAGGAGTAGCAATGATTACCATATCAACGCCAGAGTCGATAACCTTCTTATATGCGTCGAAACCTACGAAGCAGTTAGCATCGGGCACAACCTGGTTGTGCTTCTCAGCCAAATCCTTCTTCAAGCTCTCGAGACGATCAGCGAAAGTATCACCCAAAGCAGTTACGGTGATGCCATTAGCAGCCTCCAAAAGGTTTACGATAGCACCTGAACCACGGCCACCGCAACCGATAACACCAGCCTTCAACTCGCGGCCATCATCAGCCTTGTCGTTCAAAACGGGTACGTAAACACCCTGCAAACGCTCGATAGGAGCGTTCTTGGGCTCTGAAGAAGAACATGAGGTCATCATTGCAGATGAACCAACGAGGCTTGATACGCCCAATACTGCAGACATTGACAAGAAGTCCTTTCTGCTAAGTTTGTTGTTGCTCATAATTTTAAGTTGTTTATAGTTGTTATACCTTGTTATTTATTAAGTTTCTCTTTTTGTAGTGCTTCTGCATTGCGCCAACACACATCGCTACTGTGCGCTTACGCCCTCGGGCACCTCGCATACTACGCGGAAGCCGATACCCTTGATATCTGAGTACCACCAGATACTCTTCGGGTTCTGCGGGTCGGTGTTGAGCCATGCATCATGATTGGTCTTGCCACGCGCTGCGCTACGCAGGTTAGCAGCATCGTCAACATAATAACCACCACGAACAACATACTCCTCGCCTGTTGCGGGACCCTTGGGATCGACCGCGCCATCCTGCATCTTAGAGTAAGCATCCTCGGCATACCAGTCAGAGCAGTACTCCATAACGTTACCGAGCATATTCTTCAAGCCGAAGGGGTTAGCCTTCATCTTGGTAGGCTCCTGAGTACGGTTCTTGCTATTGTTTGCGTAGATTACGTGGCTATTGATAACCGTCGTATCGGCACCAAACAGGCCATTCCAGAAGCCCTCGTTGGTGTAATCCTTCGGGCTACCCTCAAAGTAGTAAGGGGTATCGGTACCACCACGGGCAGCATACTCCCACTCAGCCTCGGTCGGCAGACGATACTTCTTGCCGGTCTTCAATGAGAGCCACTGGCAGAAGGTCTCAGCCGAGTAGTGTGTCATCGTGATAGCGGGACGTGAACCCTGGCCCCAGCCCTGATCGGGGAAGCCAAACGGAGGTGTAGGACCGCTGACTGCATCCAGATCCTCGCGTGTATTGTTGGCATAGATCACGTCGGGGTGTGTACGACCCTCCGACATTGTCTCACCATAGAATGCCCAGAACTGATCCCATGTAACCTCAACCTCTGCCATGAAGAAGGGCGAGATTGTCACGTTGCGCTGCGGCCACTCGTCAGCCTTATGGAAAGGCTCATTCTCGGGGCTACCCATCTTGAACGAACCGCCAGGGATGGCAATCATATTAATCGAAGCCGATGTACCGGGAATGGTCTCGGTAAAGTTCTCAAACGAGGTAACGGGCGTAGCCTCGGCATAAATCTCACCGCCTGAGACGGGGGCGCTGGTCAAGGCCTCGTGCTTATAGTTGGGGTTGTAGTGACCCGCATCGAGGTGACAACTGATACACTGCAGGTTGAGTTTCTCCTCATTCTCCTCGTAGTAGAGGTGAGCCGTAACACCCTCATCGGTGATGCCGTTGGGGAAGATGTTCACGTGACACGCCTTACAAGACTCGTTATAGACAATAGTCTGTGCATGCTCCAGCTCGCTATTGATTGACCAATCCATATCCTCGGGATTCTTGGTCATATACGACCACAAGTCCTTCACGCCGATTGAAATCTTTGCCTTAACATACTCAAACGATCCCTTGGGAGGGAGGTGACATGCGGCACAGTCGGTCATCACACCGCTGTCGTTGTTGTAGTGATAAGACTGCTTCCAACTCGCATCCGACTCGGGATGGAAGTGGCAGGCCATACAAGATTCGTTCTTCGAACTGTTGACCCACATGTAGTTAAATGCGATCATCAACGAAAATCCCACCACAAGACCTGCGAGCGATGCAAGCAGGATTTTCTTCTTACTTCCTGATTTTGACATGATTATGTTTATATATTCTCTTTTGTTCAGCCCCATTTCTCGGCATCATTCTACACCCTGGCACCACTTCACTAATACGCGCGCGTGTAGGAGAGCCTAAATAAGGCGGGTATATTTTGTTCAAAAGTAATCATTTTTTCCTCACTATCAAAGTAAAAATTTTCTTTTTTTGGCCCATAAATCGTTTTAGAAAGTAATTATGACAGATATAAAATAAAAAAAGCGGAAATCGAACAGATTCCCGCACGGCATATTATTCAAATTTAATTTACTACTTACGCCTTACCCACGTGTACGACAGCAATATGTGCAGAGCAGCCGCAGGCAGAATCGCGCAGGCCATAAATGCCTCATTTTCGACATAATAGCCAATGATAAGAACGATTGAAAGATAGATACACAGCAATCCCGTATTCAAGCGCAGACGGAACAGATTATACCTCTCCCGTCGCTGCTCACTGGCCGTATTATAGCCCGAGATAAGCCAGTCGCCACGCCCCAACAGGATCAGCGCACCACACACAAGCAGCAACACCGCCACCGCCACAATCACCCAAAAGCCAACGTCCATAACGATAAGATTTTTGTTTCTCAAATATACAACTTTTCGGGCATAAAAACAAAAAAAGGAAGACCTTTCGATCTTCCTTTTCAGTACCCCCTCAGGGGCTCGAACCCTGGACCCCAACATTAAGAGTGTCGTGCTCTACCAACTGAGCTAAAGAGGCATCTTTACAACCGCGTCACTTTCGTTCCTGATTGCGAGTGCAAATATAGGGCACTTTTTTATTCTGTGCAAATTTTTTTACAACTTTTTTCAAAAAAAATGCTTTTTCTCTAATCACTATTCCACTCACCAGCGGCCTCGAGATAGATAACAGGGCGCTTCTGCTCCAGCGCCTTCAGGCGCAAGTAACTCTCATACAAATTGATACCATTCGAAGACTCCTCCGCCATGATATAACCTATCACACATGCGCTACCACGCGTAGTTCGATACGTCGTCTCCACCCTATCAAGGTAAGCCTGCTTCCACTTGGGATCATTTGTGGGGTTGCCGCCCACACGACGCGATAATCCACTCTTCGAGGTATTGATAGGAATCTGCGTAATAACATACATACCCAGCGAGTCGCACATGCGATACACCTCCTGTGGCACAGCACCCGCCTTAAAACGCACCGTATTATATTTGAGTACACGTGCTGCGATAATATCCTTGCTGGTTACGGTCATGGCGTCGAAATCGCGATAGGCCAGATCTGTCTTGATACCATTAATAAGGAAGTCGCCATTTTCGTTGGTCTCCACCGTGCGGAAGCCAATCATATGCGACTGATACTCGGCGTAGCGGCCCTCGATCTGCGTCTTCACATTCAGACGATAGCGCACAGGCATATCGGCACACCATGTATATACATAGGGAATCTGCGTCATGATCTTAATGGTATCCTCAGCACGCATGCCGAGCTCGATGTCGCGATGACCATATGTAACGACGGTCGTATCGGGAGCAATGAGTTCGTAGTGGATACGGGCCTTCTTCGGATTGAGCGACTCGGTCTTTACGATCATGCCGATCTCTACGGTAGCCTTGTCACTGGTCATATCAACACGAGTATTATGCACCACATCGCGCACACGAATCGTCGGCTGCGACATAACATACACCTCACCCACGCGCGGCTCGCGACTCTCGACGAAATCCTCCATTCGCTGACTCCAATGCTCCTTGAGCAGGCGAATCTGAATGGTATTCATATCCTCGCGCGAGGACTTGGTAACATCAAATTCAGCGGGAGCAAAGGCATTGGCTGCATAGCCCACCTTCTTGCCATTTATGAGCACCTCATAGGCTCCCGAAGCCTCATCAACGTAGAGTGTAGCCAGACGGCTGAGCCAAGAGAAGGGAATCACATACTGCGAGGTGAAGACCGTAGCATCGGCCTCCTCGGTGCGGGTCCACTCCGTTATGGGACGCAGATACTGCGAACGTACAGCACCCATACCACGCGCCGCAGCCTCCTCAGCCGAAGGGTATGCGATAATCTTTGTTCGCGCCGCCTCACGTCCCTTTGAGACATACTCGGGCGAGGAGTACTCCTGCGCCAGCAGTGGCTGAGCGAGAATGAGCACGAACGCTATGATCGAAAAAAATGATTTCATATCGATTTATTATTTGTATATTTGTGTCAAAGTTATAAAAAATTTCGTTTACGCGATGAATTCCCTGCCAAAACTCAATTTTCCGGCAATAAATTTACGAGCCACCAAAAGCGGCAATCGCACCCTGGTATTTGACCGCGTGCGAGGAATGTTCGTTGTGCTCACGCCCGAGGAGTGGGTTCGTCGCCATCTGGTGGAGTATCTTATCGAGCATTGCGGAGCCGCACTGCGCTCGATTGTGGAGGAGTATCCGGTCCAGATTAACTCCATGCCCCAGCGTGCCGACGTGGTAGTGCTCAACGCCGAGTCGCAGCCGTTGCTACTGGCCGAGTGCAAATCCTCGGATGTGAATCTCGACCGCCGCGAGACGTTTGCAGAGGTCTTCACCCAGGCCACACGCTACAACGCCATGGTAAAGGCCCGCTACATAATCATCACCAACGGTCAGCGCCACTTCTGCTACGAGGCTACCGAGAATGGCTACGTATCCCTCTCGGCATTTCCCCGACTGGGGTAATTACATCTGCGACGGATGCTTCCTGTCTATATATTCGCGGAACGTATCGCGATAATTGACACTCAGGGGAACCCTGTCACCACTATCCAGAAAGACCTCTCCGCGAGCATAGCCCGTAACATGCGAAAGATTGACAATATAGGAGCGATGCACACGCATAAAGCGGTCGGCAGGTAGCGCCGACTCCATATTCTTCAATCGGAGCAGAGTCATCATGCGCTGTCCCGACGTCAGGTGCAGGCGGATATACTCACCCACACTCTCTATAAATATAATATCGGCATACTTAACCAGCGACACCTTATAATCGGCTCTAATGGATATAGAGTCCGAAGCCGCATTGTCGGCTGGCTCCGCCTCGGCAATCGACAAATCCTTCTTATCACGCAGACGGCGCAACTCAACAAGCGACCGCGCCTTATCCACCGCACGTTCAAACTCGGCAAAGGCAAACGGCTTGAGCAGGTAATCAACCGCATCCAATCGAAAGCCGTCGATGGCATACTCCGAGTAGGCAGTGGTGAAGATGATCATCGGCGGGTTCTGCAACTCGCGTACAAAATCCACACCACTCTTATCGGGCATATTCACATCCACAAAGAGCAGATCGACGCTCTGCTCGCCCATAACACTTGCAGCCGCTGCCGCACTATGACACAAGGCCACAAGTTGCAGATCGGCCACACGGGAGATATATGTCTCTATCTGTCGCAGAGCCAACGGCTCATCATCTATGGCTATGCACTTTATCATAGGTCATCGGTATTGACAATTTTACACTATATTCATCCTCACGACTGTCATCAATCGAGAGTTGATAATCCTTACCAAAGAGCAGATCTAGACGTTTACGCACATTCTCCAGACCAACGCCACCCTTCTCTACGGATGAATTCTGATGGCGCGAATTTCGCACTTCACAAATTGCATAACCATCCTGACTGTAGAATCTGACATGCACAAACGAGGGTTTGCTGTAGCTCACTCCGTGCTTGAATGCGTTCTCAACGAAGACAATGGGCAACAATGGGGGCACCTTAGCATCCTGGGGCACGGGGCGCTGGACATCAAAACGCACATCCACGTCCGATGGATAGCGTACACGCATCAGGTCAACATAATTTTCCGTGAACTGCACCTCCTGCTCAAGGTTGGTCTGCTGCATCTCCGAGTCGTAGAGCACATAGCGCATCATCTTCGACAGCTCGATGACGATCCCCTTTGCCGCCTCGGGGTCAATATCAATCATCGCGTGGATATTATTGAGCGTATTCATAAAGAAGTGGGGATTGATCTGATACTTCAGATAATCCATCTCAGCCTGCAGGGCGTGACGCTCCATGGCCACCATCTTCTGCTCGGCCTGAATCGAGCGGAAGATAAACTTAATAGAGCAGTTGGCACCCATCATAAACAATCCGAGCAGGACATTCCAATACCACGCCAGATCGGTGAACGACGCTCGGCCGTGAATAAAGTAACTTGTGCCATCGGGATACTCCAACATTCGAATCTCATCCTGATACAATTCGAGCGGATAGAATATGGCCGTCAGCATCACAAACGAAATGGCTACATAGGCCACATATCGGTGATTGAAGAAAAAGCGTGGCGCGAGAAGCGAGTTATTGATAACAAAGATGATGATATAGGGCAGCAGCTTACTCCATACGAGCAGGATATTGCTCAGATAGACGTGCTCCTCGGACATCATCTTCGAGTTGAGAATAGGCACCAACAGCGCCATAGCCCATACCAGAAAGTAGAGCAGGTTCTCACCAATGATGGGTTTATTTGCTTGCGGTCGCATATAACAAAGGTAGAAAAAAAATCTCTCACAAAGAAAAAAAGCTTATATTTGTAGATAGATAAACACAAAACAACCAGTTATGAAAAGATTTTTCACTCTCCTTATCGCAGTGCTGGCATTGGTAGCATGCGACACACAAACTCCGAGTTCGCCCACAATGTTTGCCCACCGAGGCTGCTGGAGCAAAAGCGATAGTGGCGAGTTCATCGTACCCGAGAACTCTCTGCCCGCTGTGGCCATGGCAAAGACTATGGGATATACGGGCATTGAGTGCGATGTACACTACACCAAGGATAATGTAATGGTCATCCTGCACGACGGAACCATCAACCGCACGATGCGTCGCGCTGGCGACTACTCGCGCATCGAGGAGCCCACGCGTCTTAGCGATCTGACATTTGAGGAGTTGCGTCGCGACTACGTACTGGAGTCGACAAACCCTGCGTGGCGCACTCCCATTCCTACGCTCGAAGAGCTGCTCGCAGAGTGCAAGAAGCATGGTATTGTTCCTATGCTGCACTCGGCGCTCGTGCCATCATATCGCGTAGCACAGGAGATGTTCGGCAACGACTGGGTGTGCTTCACCAGCGAGTGGGAGCCACTTATGCAGGTACGCGAGTTCTCCGACTGCACCGTACTCTACTCAATTAACGGCGGCACAGCCGAGGAGACCATCGCCAAGCTGGAGCAGATCGGCGGCACGTGCGGAATATCTTCGATGAAATATGAGCTCTACACACCCGAGTTCTGCCACGCCCTGACCGATAAGGGATACATCGTGCAGGCCTCTATCTTCCCCGCACCGCACGAGGCTATCGCCCAGCGTAACGGCATCACATATCAACTCACCGACTTTTCAATTATGCCTCAGCATAAGCCCGTAGAGAAGCAGGTAGGCAAAAACATTGCATCCACATGGGAGTGGAGCGGCCAATCGCTGGAGCGTGGAGGCATAACTCTTGATGTGGAGTATAGCGGCGATATTGAGGTTATGCTCAACGGTCGCAAGTATGAGATATCGAACACCACAAGCGGTGGCGATATCATTGGCAGTCGCTTCTTCGACAAAGCCCCCACGGTGAAAATCACGCCAAAGGCCGGTGCCGTGATTACCAAGGCTACGGCCACGGTATACGAATACTAATAGGTATTAAAT
>JAGBYV010000135.1 GCA_017628595.1 Alistipes sp. | reverse complement strand
TGATCTTATCATGGAGCGTGGATCACACTCCATTACCCTCGGTATGCACCATGAGTTCTACAATATCCACAACCGCTATTTAGCCAACTCTTATGGTACATATACCTACAACTCCGTTGAAGACTTTGAGAACGACCTCGCATCGGTCTATGAGTATAACTACACTGATCCCAATGTAACGGGTTCAACGACTTGGGGGCCGAAGTTCCGTGCCGCCGAGTTAAATCTTTATGCACAGGATCGTTGGGCTTTGGGCCGCGGTCTGCACCTTACGTATGGTGTGCGTGCCACCCTGCCGCTTATCTTTAACTCCCCCACAGCCAACGAGGAGTTCAACAGCGGAGCAATCGCCCACCAGCACAACATACGCATCGGCGATGTTCCCCGCGCACAGTTACTCATCTCGCCACGCGTAGGCGTTACGTGGATGCGCAACTACGACCATGGCCAACTCACGATAGATGGAGGTGCAGGAGTATTCACAGGTCAGATTCCATTCGTATGGATTGTCAACAACTACTCCAACACTGGCGTCGAGCAGAAGGGTCTGCGCCTGACGGCCACAAGCGATGGCGGCCAGATTATAAAGCCGGCAGCTAACTTCTCAGTAAAGCCATCACCCACCTCGCAGTCCAACACACGATTCATGCTCAACGCCATGAACCGCCACTTCCGCTATCCTCAGAATCTGAAGGCAAGCGCTGCAGTTTCATATGCATCAGACAATGGCTGGACTCTGCGTGCCGAGGCTCTCTACACAAAGACTCTGCACAATGCCGTATTTAAGAATATGGCTATCGAGCCTACTGGCGAAAAAATATATGCCGTCAAGGGGGTAGCATCGTCTGCTCTACCCGAGTATCGCACGGCTACAACCGACTATTCGGCCGTATATTATCTCGATAATACATCTCGCGGCTACTCCTATTCGCTCTCGAGCAGCGTATCAAAGAGCTTTGAGTGGGGTCTGTCGGTTATGGCATCCTACATCTTCGGACACTCATACGCTGTGTGCGATGTTCCCTCGACATCATCCTCGAGCAACTGGAATCGCACCTATGCCCTAGATTTGAACAACCCCGAGTTGACATTCTCGGCATATGATGTTCCTCACAAGGTGTCGCTCGCCGTTAACTACAATAAGCGCTACTCGCCGCTATTCGACCTTAGCGCTTCGCTGGTATATCAGGGCACATCGGGACAGCGCTACTCCTACTGCTTTGGCGAGGCGGTGGATTTCAATGGCGACGGAACGTTCGGTTCAACACTGATGTATATACCTACCGAGTCGGAGATGCAGAGTATGCTCTTCGCCGATGACACATCTCTTAAGAAGTGGAACAACTACATCGAGGACGATGCTTACCTGCGCACACATCGCGGCTCATTCGCCGAGCGCAACGCTATGCTGACTCCCATGGAGCATCGCATCGACCTGCATCTGGCGCACGGCTTCTTCTTCGGAGCAGCGAGCAGCCGCAAGGTAGAACTCTCGCTCGACGTAATGAACCTCGGCAATCTGCTTTGCCGCCACTGGGGAGCCTATTACAACGTTTCAAACGTGCGTCTGCAGCCCGTAACTATCTCGGCAACAGAGGATGGACAAGCCGTATATCGTTTCACGGGAGCTGAAATTTCGCCCAACGATCTGCTCTCACGCTGGCACATGCAGATTGGAGCACGCATCGTATTCTAATAGCACGCCGTAACAGCATAAAAAATATAGCGAAAAAATAGCCTCCGGCGCATGCTGATTGAAATATTTTGCTTATCTTTGCACGAAATAAATGGGATGTAATGAATAAGGTTAGAAACATATCTCCGTCATGTGCTTTGTCAAGCGTTGCCAAGCAATCGGATTGTTGTTTTTCTTTCTTCGTTACTGATTCTCAGAACGACGTTAATATTGTTTTTAATTGTTAATATATGGGCGACTGTTTGGTCGCCTTTTTTATGATAGATATGGATACAAGAATCATTCTCAAGGGTGGCACAATAGTGCGCGAGGGCAAGCAGACAAAGGCCGATGTGGCTGTTTGCGGTGGCCTGATTGAGCGTATTGCACCCGAGATTGTTCCTTCTAAAGAAGATAAGGTTTTTGATTGCTCTGACAAGATCATCACCGTTGGTCTTGTTGATCTGCACGTTCACCTGCGTGAGCCTGGCTTCTCTCGCAAGGAGACCATCGCTACAGGTACGGCAGCGGCAGCACACGGTGGTTTTACCACAGTATGCTCAATGCCTAACCTTGAGCCCGCACCCGATACGATGGAGCATCTGCAGGAGCAGTTGTCAATTATCGAGCGCGACGCCGTAGTAAAGGTTCTGCCCTACGCCACCATCACGCGCAAGCGTCGTGGCGACGAGCTGGTTGATTTTCCCGCACTCAAGCCCTACGTTGCAGGCTTCTCAGACGATGGTAGCGGCGTACAGAACGAGGAGGTTATGCTCGCAGCTATGGAGCAGGCAGCACAGTGTGACGGAATCATCGCAGCACACTGCGAGGTAAACGAACTCCTGCGCAAGGGTTACATCCACGATGGCGAGTATGCCCGCATGCATGGTCATCGCGGCATCTGCTCCGAGAGCGAGTGGGCTCAGATTGAGCGCGACATCGAGCTTGCAGCAAAGACTGGTTGTCGTTATCATGTATGTCACATCTCGACCAAGGAGAGCGTAGCGCTTATTCGCAAGGCTAAGCAGCGTGGCGTGAAGATCACCTGCGAGACCGGCCCCCACTACCTCACAATGTGCGATATGGATCTGCAGGAGAATGGTCGCTTCAAGATGAATCCCCCGATTCGCTCGGCCGAGGATCGTGATGCACTCGTTGCAGGCTTGCAGGATGGTACCATAGACGTTGTGGCTACCGACCATGCACCCCATACCGCCGACGAGAAGTCACGCGGACTGGAGCTCAGCGCAATGGGCGTTGTAGGTTTGGAGACATCATTTGCCGTGATATACACAAAGCTCGTCAAGCAGGGCATCATCTCACTTGAGAAGGCTATCGAGGTATTGGCCGAGGCTCCACGCCGCATCTTCGGCCTGGGCGGAGCTCTTCAGGAGGGTGAGGCTGCCGACATAGCGGTATTTGACCTTGAGAAGAGCTACACGGTCGATCCCGCCACATTCCTTACTATGGGCCGCAGCACTCCGTTCGAGGGCTGGGAGTTGCAGGGCGAGTGCTGCCTGACACTCGTTGATGGCAAAATTGCATACGAAAAGAGATAAACAAAAAATAATAAATCACTATTCAATGAAACCATTTACTAAAAAGTTAGTTCTTGAGAACGGTCGCGAGTTCCTCGGCTATGGCTATGGAGCCAACGTGGAGCGCGTGTGCGACATCGTTTTCAACACTTCTGTGGTGGGTTATCAGGAGATTCTCTCTGACCCCTCATGCAGCAACCAGATTGTAGTGATGGCCTACCCTTTGATTGGTAACTACGGCATCACCGACGAGGACTTCGAGTCGAAGACTCCGCAGATTGGCGGCATGGTAGTAAGAGAGTGCAACGAGAACCCCTCAAACTTCCGCTACACCAAGACCTTCTCGGAGACACTTGAGGAGGCTGGCATCCCCTGCATCGCTGGTGTTGACACACGTATGATTGTTCGCATCATCCGCGACGAGGGCGCACAGCGCGCAGCTATCGTTAACATCGACACAACGACAGAGGCTGCCCTGGAGATGATCAAGAACACACCCCAGCCCACCAACCTGGTGGCTAAGGTGAGCAGCCGCAAGGCATGGTTCTCACGTACACCCAACCACAAGTACGACATCGTAGCCGTAGATTGCGGTATCAAGCACAACATCATTCGCTCGTTCACAAGCCGTGGCTGCAACGTAACCGTTGTACCCTACAACACCTCTTTGGAGGAGATCATGGCCTTCAACCCCGATGGCCTGTTCATCTCGAATGGCCCCGGCTCACCCGAGGAGTTGCATGAGGTAATTAATTTGATTCGCGAGGCAAAGGGTAAGATTCCTATGTTCGGCATCTCGCTCGGTATGCAGCTCATCGCTCTTGCATATGGCGCTAAGGTTTACAAGATGAAGTGTGGTCATCACGGCTCATCGGCAGTGCGCACTTTGGCAACAGGTCGCATCGACATGGGCTCACAGAACCACGAGTACGCTGTCGTTCCCGACTCGTTGGAGGGCACATCGCTCGTTGCAACTCACGAGAACGTATTTGACTCAACGATCGAGGGTATTGAGTGTGCAGAGGATAAGATGTATGCTTTGCAGTTCCACCCCGAGAGTGCTCCGGGTCCGCAGGATTGCGCATACCTTTTCGATAAATTCATTAAACTGATGGAGGAGAAACAAAATGCCTAGAAGAACAGATATTAAGAAAGTGATGGTGATCGGTTCAGGTCCGATTGTCATCGGTCAGGCCGCAGAGTTTGACTATGCAGGAACACAGGCGTGCTTGGCACTTAAGGAGGAGGGTTACGAGGTTATCCTTGTGAACTCAAACCCCGCAACCATTATGACCGACACCAACATCGCCGATAAGGTGTATATGGAGCCTTTGACGCTGGAGTATGTGGCAAAGATCGTACGCTATGAGCGTCCCGATGCTATCGTTCCCGGCCTGGGTGGTCAGACAGGTTTGAACCTCGCAGTACAGCTTGCAAAGAAGGGCATTTTGGATGAGTGCCACGTTGAGATTCTTGGTACATCGTTCAAGAGCATCGAGGAGGCCGAGGATCGTGAGCTCTTCAAGGACTTGTGTATCCGTATCGGTGAGCCCGTGCTTCCTTCAGTTGTTGTGAACACTATGGAGGATGGTGTTAAGGCTGCCGAGGAGATTGGTTACCCTGTAGTGCTTCGTCCTGCATTTACCCTTGGTGGTACCGGTGGTGGCTTTGCCGACAACGAGGAGGAGTTGCGCGAGATTATGCGTAACGCACTTGTTCTCTCACCCGTACACCAGGTACTCGTTGAGAAGAGCATCAAGGGTTACAAGGAGATCGAGTTCGAGGTGATGCGTGACAAGAACGACACCGCCATTGCTATCTGTAGCATGGAGAACATCGACCCCGTAGGTATCCACACCGGTGACTCAATGGTTATCGCTCCGGCGCAGACCCTTACCGACAAGGAGTATCAGCTCCTGCGTGGCAGCGCACTGAAGATTATCCGCGAGCTTAAGATTGAGGGTGGTTGCAACGTACAGTTTGCACTCGATCCCCTCTCATTCAAATATTACATCATCGAGGTTAACCCCCGCGTATCGCGTTCATCGGCTTTGGCATCAAAGGCCAGCGGTTTCCCCATCGCACGCGTAACAGCTAAGATTGCTGTAGGTCTTACCCTTGACGAGATTATGATCTCGGATCGTCCCGCATGCTTCGAGCCCGCATTGGACTACGTTGTATTGAAGGTGGCTCGCTTCCCCTTCGATAAGTTCAGCGACGCATCAAACGAGCTTGGCACACAGATGAAGGCTACGGGTGAGGTGATGAGCATCGGCCGCACCATCGAAGAGGGTATCCTGAAGGCTATCCGTTCGTTGGAGACCGGCGTTTGCCACATTCACAACAAGAAATTCGACGACTGGACATCGGCACAGATGCTGGACTACATCCGCAAGGGTACCGACGATCGCATCTACGCCATCGCTCAGCTCATCCGCAAGGGTGTCGATCTGCTCATCATCTACAACCACACCAAGATCGATATGTTGTTCCTTGAGAAGCTCAAGAACATCGTCGAGATGGAGAAGGCTGTTGCCGCAAACAAGGGTTGCATCGCAACACTTAAGGAGGCTAAGAAGATGGGCTTTAGCGATAAGTTCATCGGCCAGTTGTGGGGCATGTCAGAGGCTGAGATGTTCCAGCTGCGCAAGGCTGAGGGTGTATTCCCCGTATATAAGATTATCGACTCTTGCGCTGGCGAGATTGATACATATGTTCCCTACTTCTACTCTACTTATGAGGCAGAGAACGAGTCAGCACGCAGCGACCGCAAGAAGATCCTTGTGCTCGGTTCAGGTCCTATCCGTATCGGTCAGGGTGTGGAGTTCGACTACTCGACCGTACACGCTATCTGGACCATTAAGGAGGCTGGCTACGAGGCTATCATCATCAACAATAACCCCGAGACCGTATCTACGGACTACACCATCAGCGACAAACTCTATTTCGAGCCTCTGACCGTTGAGGATGTAATGAATGTTGTTGAGCTGGAGCAGCCCGAGGGTATCGTGGTATCACTTGGTGGTCAGACCGCTATCAACCTGGCAGAGCCTTTGGCTGATTTGGGCGTAAAGATCATCGGTACAGGCATCGAGGCTATCAACAACGCTGAGGACCGCAAGTGCTTCGAGCGCATCATGAACGAGGTGGGTATCCCCCAGCCCAAGGCTAAGGCCGTTACCGACATCGAGTCAGGTGTTAAGGCAGCCAACAACATCGGCTACCCCGTATTGGTACGTCCCAGCTTCGTGCTTGGTGGTCGCGCTATGCAGATCGTAGCCAACGAGGAGACTCTTCGCCACTACCTGCGCTCGGCGGTAGAGATTAACGAGAAGTCGCCCGTATTGGTTGACAAGTATATCCAGGGTAAGGAGTTGGAGGTAGATGCTATCTGCGACGGCAAGGATGTATACATCCCCGGTATTATGGAGCACGTTGAGCGTACAGGTATCCACTCTGGTGACTCAATCAGCGTATACCCCACCTTCAGCGTAAGCCAGCAGGTGAAGGATACCATCATCGAGTATACACGTCAGTTGGGCTTGGCTATCGGTATCGTGGGTCTGTTCAATATCCAGTTTATCGTGGACGAGCAGGAGAAGGTATATGTTATCGAGGTTAACCCCCGTTCATCACGTACCGTACCCTTCCTCTCGAAGTCAACAGGCGTGCCTATGGCTAAGATCGCCACAATGGTTATTCTGGGTCACTCACTCCGCGAGCAGGGTATCACCGAGATTTACGGCAAGGAGAGCACACGCTGGTTCGTTAAGTCACCTGCCTTCTCATTCGCAAAGATTCGCGGTGTAGATTCATACCTCTCACCCGAGATGAAGTCAACAGGTGAGGCTATCGGTTACGATGTAAGCCTTAACCGCGCACTCTATAAGTCATTGCAGTCATCGGGTGTAGCCGTGGCTAACTACGGTACGATCTTCGTAACCATTGCCGATGCTGACAAGGAGCGTGCTCTGCCCTTCATCCGTCGTTTCTACGACCTCGGCTTCAACATCGAGGCTACGGGCGGAACCTGCGAGTTCCTGCGCAACAACGGCATCCGCACTCGCCACTTGCTCAAGATCAGCGAGGGCTCAACAGAGATCTACGACGAGTTGCGTAAGGGCCACGTTACATACGTAATCAACACCATCGACGTAAACCAGCACAGCACACGTCGTGACGGTTATGAGATTCGTCGCGCTGCAGCTGAGAACAACGTTACTCTCTTCACATCGCTGGAGACCGTGAGCGTACTGCTCAACGTACTGGAGGAGATTACATTGGGTGTTTCAACCATCGACGGCAAGTAAAATGTACAAAAAAGGAATATACACAATCAAGCAAAACCATCCGCTAACCTCTGACGTGTGGCGGATGGTGCTTGCTGGTGATACGCAGTGGATCACTCGTCCCGGACAGTTCGTTAATATCGAGCTTGAGGGCTTGTATCTGCGTCGCCCCATCTCGATCAACGACTGGGACGAGGAGACGATCACCATCATCTATAAGGTCGTAGGTCGTGGCACCGAGCAGATGAGCCGCATGCAGGCTGGCGAGCAGCTGGATGTACTCACTGGTCTTGGCAACGGATTCGATGCCGACGTGGAGTGCCAGAAGCCTCTGCTTGTGGGCGGTGGCGTAGGTGTTCCCCCTCTCTACCGCTTGGCCAAGGAGCTTATCGCACGCGGTCGCAAGGTGAGCGTAGTGCTTGGTTTCAACACCTCGAAGGAGGTATTCTATGCTGAGGAGTTCCGTTCTTTGGGCGTAGATGTATATGTATCTACGGCTGACGGCTCTCAGGGCACAAAGGGCTTTGTAACCGACGCTATTGGTGAGAACGCTATCGACTTCGACTTCTTCTACTCGTGTGGTCCATTGCCTATGCTTAAGGCTCTGTGCGACTGCACCGACGTAAAGGGAGAACTCTCGTTCGAGGAGCGTATGGGATGTGGCTTTGGAGCTTGCATGGGTTGCAGCTGCAAGACACTGACAGGCAACAAGCGCATCTGTAAGGAGGGTCCCGTAATGAAACGTGAAGAGATAATTTGGTAAGGAGATGAGTATGGATAAGAAATATGATTTGTCGGTAGAGTTGTGCGGCGTTAAGCTCGACAACCCCGTCATCCCTGCGAGTGGCACATTTGGTTTTGGCCGCGAGCACAACGAGTTTTACGATATTAACATCCTCGGCTCAATCTCTATTAAGGGTACTACACGCGAGGCCCGCTTCGGTAACCCTACGCCACGTATTGCCGAGTGCCGTTCAGGTTTGATCAACTCTGTTGGCCTGCAAAACCCTGGTGTGGATGCAGTCGTAGCAAGGGAGCTGCCCGAGTTGCGTAAGATTTTCCACAAGCCTATCGTGGCCAACATCAGCGGATTCTCAATCGAAGAGTATCAGGAGTGCTGCGCCAAGGTAGACAAGGAGGATCAGGTGGCAATCATCGAGGTGAACGTTTCGTGCCCCAACGTGCATAATGGCGGTATGAGTTTTGGTACTCAGCCCGAGATGGCAGCCGAAGTGACACGCGCCGTGAAGGCCGTGACCACCAAACCCGTATTCATTAAACTCAGCCCCAACGTAACTGACATTGTAGCCATCGCCAAGGCGTGCGAGGAGGCTGGTGCTGATGGTATCTGTCTGATCAACACACTGCTCGGCATGCGTATCGACACCAAGCGTCGTCGTCCTGTCATTGCCAACAAGATGGGCGGTTTTTCAGGTCCCGCAATCTTCCC
This sequence comes from Alistipes sp., assembly GCA_017628595.1. Classification (GTDB taxonomy): domain Bacteria; phylum Bacteroidota; class Bacteroidia; order Bacteroidales; family Rikenellaceae; genus Alistipes. The sequence goes on along the minus strand of JAGBYV010000135.1, from coordinate 639 downwards.
CGTGGCTGTACGTATGGTATATCAGGTATCACACGCCTGCTCTATTCCCGTGATGGGTTGCGGAGGCGTGGAGAGCGCATCGGACGTAATAGAGATGATGATGGCCGGTGCTACAGCCGTACAGGTAGGTGCTGCCAATCTGAAAGATCCCTACGCCTGCAAGCGCATCATTGAGGATCTGCCCGCTGAGATGGAGCGTCTGGGCATCGAGCGTCTGAGCGATATTATTGGCATTGTGGAGTAACTCTACACTCCAATAGATAACAAAAGAGAGTTTTCCAATGCGGGAAACTCTCTTTTTATATTAGGCAATCATCAACAATTACTCTGCGCTCTCAGGTTCGATCTCCGTATTTGAGGCCGTTGCAAGCACTGAAGCATTGTATTTATCAATCTTGGCGATAAGAGTCTTAAAGTAAGACTTCGACACGGGGATAGGCTTGATATCGTCGTTCGACAAAACAATGTAACGAGCCTTACCACCCTTGCGTATGTGATTAATCTTCATAACATTTACCATATACGAGCGGTGGCATCGCACCATGCTTGTGTCAGCCAGATTCTCCTCGATGGTCTTGGTACGACTGCGCAACATATATGAGAGCAGCTTGCCATTATTCTCGTAGAAAATCTTGATGT
>JAGBYV010000134.1 GCA_017628595.1 Alistipes sp. | reverse complement strand
TAGAGAGATAGATTTTGCTTAAAACAAAAAAAGAGAACCACGTAGGCTCTCCGTTAGTGTGTGACCTCGAAAGGATTCGAACCTTCATCGTAAGAACCGGAATCTTATATTCTATCCATTGAACTACGAGGCCGCGCCTGCAAAGATTGTAAAAAAAAATGAATATGGCAAATAATAATCGCGACTGGGAACGCCTTGAGAGTGTTATACGCTGGGCGCATATGACCATCAACGGCTTTGGTCTGCATATTGGTTTGCCGCGAGCTGAAAACCTCTACCAGATAAAGGCCGGCAAGAACGGCATATCGCGTGCGCTCGGAGTGCGTATCGTTGAGCACTTTCCCGAAATTAGTCTGGGATGGTTGCTCTCGGGCGAGGGTGATATGTTCGGTCGTCGCGAGGATGTGCACTCGGTGCCTTTCTACGATGGCGATCTGACGAGTTGTCTGGTGGCGCGTCGCGAGCAGCAGGCGGATGCAAGTTTTGCCATCCCGTCGTTGATAAAGTGCGATATGGCTATTCGCTCGAGTGACGATGCCATGGCGGATGAGATAATGGTCGGTTCGATACTATTTTTGAAAAAAATAGACCCCGAGGCGATTATTTCGGGAGGATTATACGTAATTGTTACTCCCAATTATGTAATTTTACGCAGGGTGCGACAGCAGCAGGATAGTTCGCTGCTGAGGCTGGAACCCTCAAATAAGGAGTATGACGTGATTATGCTCGACAAGAAACAGGTCGAGGAGATTTATCGCGTCGCTGGAAATATGAGACTATATTAAACATAACCGAGAACCTATATAAACTTACGATTATGACGGTAAAAACAAAAGAAAATGCCTCGTTGCTCATGGCATTGGTGGCAACTATCCTTGTAGTGGCTGCACTTGTAGCGTGTGGCGTAGAGTGGTGGATTGTGGTATGCGTGGCTGTTGGTGTCTTTGCGCTGATGTCGCTCTTCTCGCTCTTTATGATGAAGCAGTATGTTGCCTATAAACTTAAACCCATTTACTCTATGGTGCTGTCGCGCGATGTGCACACTACCGAGATTGTAGATGAGATGAAGGATAAGCACGTTGAGAATATCTCGGAGGAGCTTACTGCGTGGGCCGACGACAATGATAAGGAGATTGCCCGACTCAAGCAGAATGAGGCTTTCCGTAAGCAGTATCTGGGTAATGTGGCGCACGAGCTGAAGACCCCTATTTTCAATATTCAGGGTTATATTTCTACGCTGCTCGATGGTGGTTTGGAGGATGAACTCATCAATCGAAAATATCTCGAGCGCGCAGAGAAGAGTATCGATCGTCTGATTAATATCGTAAGTGATCTGGATACCATCTCAAAGCTGGAGAACGATATGAATCGACTTAAGATGGAGGAGTTCGATATCGTTGCTCTTGCCAAGGAGATTGTCGAGCAGCTGGAGATCGAGGCCGCCAAGCGTAGTATTCGTCTCTCGGTTAAGGGTGCAGATTCTCTGCCCTCGTCGTTCTGGGTTACGGCCGATCAGCATTTCGTGGGTCAGGTGCTGGTGAACCTTATCACCAACTCGATCCATTATGGTAAGGATGGCGGCACAACCCGCATCCGTTTCCGCGATATGGCCGACAAGGTTCTCGTTGAGGTGGAGGATACAGGTATCGGTATCCCGAAGGAGGATATGCCTCGCATCTTCGAGCGTTTCTATCGTGTTGACAAGGGCCGTTCGCGCGGCCAGGGTGGTACGGGTCTCGGTCTGGCTATCGTTAAGCATATCGTTGAGGCACACGGCGAGCGCATCACGGTGCGCAGTGAGCTGGGCTCGGGTACAACCTTTGCCTTCCCGTTGAAGAAGAAATAGTTAAGGAGAGAATAGAAATAGATTGCGATGCTGAATAATTTTCTACATATTGTCTGGAATGCCGATCCTGTGATGTTCACTGTTGGAGGATTTGAGTTGCGTTACTATGGCCTGATGTGGGCTTTGACATTCCTTATCGGTGAGCGTTTCTTTACAAATTATATCCGCCGTGAGGGATTCGGTTCGCTGGTTGTTGAGACGGGCTTCGTGTGGATTGTGCTGGGTGCCGTGCTCGGCGCACGTGTAGGTCACTGTCTGTTTTATGAGTTCGACTACTACATCACAAAGCCGTGGGCTATCCTTACCGAGTTCCGCAATGGTGGCATGGCCAGCCATGGCTCGGCTATAGGTATGCTGCTTGGTATGTGGATCACCTGCCGCAAGCATCGTATGCCATATGTATGGTGGTTGGATCGCATTATGATTCCCGTAACCAT
>JAGBYV010000133.1 GCA_017628595.1 Alistipes sp. | reverse complement strand
GATTGACTTTTCTATTGCTCGTCAGATGGTTGGTAAATTAGATTTTCTGTTTCAGGCCTCAGCTTATCGTGATTCGTTGCTGAATGGTGGTGATACAGAGGTTGTTATTAAACGTCAATTTTTTAAAAAATACCCACAATATAGTGTGAATGGCGAGATTTGTGGATGGATATCTGGTAACACGCTATATAGTATCACGCACAATGGTATTTCATTGGATGAGGATGGAGCCGAGTGGAGTGTACTTGTTTCTTCGCAGCATCTTCCCGAAGGCGTAAAAGGAGAGTGGACTGTTAGTCGTAAGGACGGAGTTTATACTCTCTCGGGTAGTATGATTCATACGGAGGCGGATTTAGGATATTTTGATACCGACTTAAATGTGCAGTTTACCACTGGACGCACGGTGGTTTTAGTACACTTTGATCATATTATAGAACCCAAGACAACCTTGCGCTATTGTTTTGATGGAGAGATAAATGCGACAATAGATAACTATTATCCGGACCAGCTTGATACAAAGATAAATCTCAAATTAGATGGTCTTAGTGGATATGATGTGAAAACTTATCATAATGGTATTCCTGTCTTTGGACCGGAGGTTATCTATTTTAAAGCAGGTGTGGTAACCGCATCTGTAACTGGTGAGCAACCTCCATTACATTTTGTTGTAAACTTTACTCCTCGGGGAATTATGTTCCCGTAAATGTAAATTGATTGGCAATTAATTGAGTGAGGTATAGTACTAAAAGATTCCGCAGACGTGCAGTTTGCGGAATTTTTTATATTTTTGTAGCGAGAAAGATTTGCAAAATAGTAAATTACAATAAATCATAAACCAAAAACACTTAAAAAAATGAGTTTGATTAAATTGGACATCGCCAAGAGTGGCGTTGCTATCACCGAGGCTATGTTGGCTGAGGCTAAGGCTGCTAACACCTTGCTCCACACGGGCGAGGGCGCAGGTAATGATTTCTTGGGTTGGGTAAATTTGCCTTCGTCTATCGACGCTGAGCAGATTGCCGCTATCGAGGCACAGGCCGCTAAGTTGCGCGCTAAGGCCGACGTAGTTATCTGCATCGGTATCGGTGGTTCATACCTCGGCGCAAAGGCTGTTATCGAGGCTATGAGCAACTCATTCGAGTTCCTCAAGAAGCAGCACGAGAACCCCACAGTAGTATTCGCTGGTCAGAACATCTCGGAGGACTACACTCGCGAGTTGCTGGACGCTACGAAGGATTACTCTGTAGCCGCTATCGTAATCTCTAAGTCAGGTACCACTACCGAGCCCGCTATCGCCTTCCGCCTTATCAAGGCTGAGTTGGAGCAGCGTTATGGCAAGGCTGAGGCTGCCGAGCGTATCGTGGCAATCACCGACAAGGCTCGTGGCGCACTCAAGACTTTGGCTACAAACGAGGGTTACCCCACATTCGTAATTCCTGACGATGTAGGTGGTCGTTTCTCTGTACTCACTCCCGTAGGTTTGTTGCCCTTGGCAGTGGCTGGCGTTGATATCAAGGCTTTGGTTGCTGGTGCACAGGCAATGGAGAAGGAGTGCGGTGCTGATGCAGCTATCGAGAATAACCTCGCTGCACAGTACGCTATCGTTCGTAACGAGTTCTACAAGGCTGGCAAGAAGATCGAGATCCTGGGTTCTTACGAGCCCAAGTTGCTCTACGTTGCCGAGTGGTGGAAGCAGCTCTACGGCGAGTCAGAGGGTAAGGATGGTCTGGGTATCTTCCCCGCAAGCGTTACGCTTACTGCCGACCTTCACTCTATGGGTCAGTACATTCAGGAGGGCGAGCGCACTTTGTTCGAGACTATCATCTCTGTTGCTAACGCTAAGTACGACGTGAAGGTAGAGGCTGACGAGGCTAACCTCGATGGTCTGAACTTCCTCACTGGCAAGCGCCTCTCTGAGATCAACAAGATGGCTGAGCTCGGCGTTCAGCTCGCGCACCTTGATGGTGGCGTTCCCCAGATGCGTATCGAGATTCCCGCAATCAACGAGACAGCTCTCGGCGAGTTGATCTACTTCTTCGAGAAGGCTTGCGGTATCAGCGGTTACATCCTCGGCGTTAATCCTTTCAACCAGCCCGGTGTTGAGGCTTACAAGAAGAATATGTTTGCTCTCTTGGACAAGCCCGGTTACGAGGAGGAGTCGAAGGCTATCAAGGCAAGACTGTAAAAAAGCGACAAGTTGGGCTGTTTTGTCGTTACGCTTGCCGAGCAAATGCTCACATACGTCAAGTATGCTCCGCTTTGCTCGTCGTCGCAAGTCTAAAAACAGCCTCAACTATCCACTTTTTTAAGGTGGCGTTGCGATGCAATATCAAGGTGCTGACTTTCGGGTCGGCACCTTTTTTTATTAGAAAAAGTCGCTATTCCCACTTTTTTACCTATTTTTGTGACTTAGAAACTAATAACCAAAACTTTTATGATAAAAAAACTATTCGCAAGCGCACTTATGTGCCTTACGCTCTTCACGGCACAGGCCGATGAGGGTATGTGGTTGCCGAGCCTTATCGGTTCGCGCATCAAGGATATGCGTAGCAAGGGCTTCAAGCTCTCTGCCGAGGATATCTATTCAGTAAACAAGGCGTCATTGAAGGATGCTGTTGTTCAGTTTGGTGGCGGATGTACGGGCGAGTTCCTCTCTGCTGAGGGTCTGCTTCTTACCAACCATCACTGCGGTTACGGCTCTATCCAGAGCCTCTCATCTGTCGAGCACGACTACCTCACCTATGGTTTCTGGGCGAAGTCGCGTGGCGAGGAGCTTCCCGTTCCGGGTTTGACCATTAGCCTGCTGGTAAAGATGGAGGATGTTACCGACCGTCTGGCCAAGGGCGAGAAGGCTGAGGATATCATCGCTGCAGCACGTGCCGAGGGCAAGGGCTATCGCGCCTCTATCGAGCAGATGTACTACGGCAACCAGCAGTTCCTGTTCGTATATCAGACCTACCGCGATGTGCGTCTGGTGGGAACACCCCCTTCATCAATTGGTAAGTTCGGTGGCGACACCGACAACTGGGTATGGCCCCGCCACACGGGTGACTTCTCTATCTTCCGTGTCTATGCCGATGCTGATAACAATCCCGCCGAGTACTCAAAGGATAACAAGCCCTACCAGCCTAAGCGTCACTTCACCGTATCTACCAAGGGTGTGGATGAGGGCGACTTCACTATGATCTACGGCTTCCCCGGCAACACTCAGGAGTATGTAATCTCTGATGCTGTGGATTATGTAGCCAACGTATCTGATCCTATGAAGATTGCGCTGCGCACACAGCGCCTCGACATCATCTCTGCTGCACAGGCCGAGAGCGCCGAGGTACGTATCGCTTACGCAGCCGTACACGCCAACATCGCCAATGCCTGGAAGAAGTGGCAGGGTGAGGTTCTGGGTCTTAACCGTCTGCGCACAGCCGAGAAGAAGCGTGCCTACGAGGCCGACTTTGCAAAGTGGGCTGCCAGCAAGCCCGAGTATGCCAACCTCCTGGATGAGATGCACAAGGCCTACGAGGCAGTAATCCCCGGCTACTATATGCGCGAGCTCTTCACCGAGTCTGTGGCAACAATCAACGCATACTCTTATGCACGTTCACTCTACAACGCAGTGCTCGCTGCCGAGAAGGAGGGTAAGACTTACGATGTGGAGAAGGCTCACCAGAACTTCCTTAAGAGCTACAACCGGGGTATCGACCAGGCTATCGCACGCCGTATGGTGGATGAGTTCTGCCAGCGTGTAGCTCCCGAGAGTATGCCTGCCGACCTGAAGGCACAGATTGCATACTATGGTGGCGCCGAGAAGTATGTCGATGCAATGTTTGGCAGCAGCCGTCTGCTCGGTGCGGATCCTATCACCGCGTCGGATGTCAAGGGCGACGCATTGGTTAACTTCGTACGTATATTTAATAATATAGCCAACGACACCCGCAACTACGCTTACCGCAACCTGAGCAACGTGCCCCAGGTGGAGCAGTGGTACCGTACATATATGCGCGCACTGCGCGAGTGGGATAAGGATCGTGCATTCTATCCCGATGCTAACTTCACGCTGCGTGTGGCTTACGGTCAGGTGGCTGGTTATGAGTATGCCGATGCTGAGTATCACCACCCCGTATCAACCATCGACGGAATCATGGAGAAGGATGATCCCAATGTTTATGACTACAACATCCCGCAGGCTCTGCGCGACATCTATGCCGCTAAGGATTACGGTCGCTGGGGTCAGCAGATCTATGGCAAGAAGTCTGTTCCCGTATGCTTCCTTGCAACAAACCACACATCGGGCGGTAACTCTGGTTCTCCCGTTATCAATGGCAAGGGCGAGCTGATTGGTATCAACTTCGACCGTACTTGGCGCTCGACTATGAGCGATATGGAGTTCGATCCCACCATCTGCCGCAATATTTCGGTAGATATCCGCTACGTTTTGTTCGTTATCGACCGCATCGGTGGCGCATCGTACCTCTTCAACGAGATGACATTGAAATAGCATTCAATATCCGATTCAGGTGTCTGCCTGCCCCGAAAAGGGGTGGGCAGACTCTTTTTTTTGCGATAATGCCGTTTTTTTAATGAAAAATTTTGCGAATTACGAAATAGTGCCTATATTTGCACACCTTTTCGGCGGAGAGTGCTTCGCCAACATAGAAAGGCCCAGGTG
>JAGBYV010000132.1 GCA_017628595.1 Alistipes sp. | reverse complement strand
GATATGGGTGCGCTGGTGGCTGGAGCTAAGTATCAGGGTGAGTTCGAGGAGCGCCTCAAGGGTGTTGTGCAGGAGGTTATCGCCAGCGATGGCGAGATACTGCTCTTCATTGACGAGATACATACTCTGGTTGGCGCAGGTAAGTCGAGCGGTGCGATGGATGCCGCCAATATCCTCACGCCGGCTCTTGCGCGCGGTGAGCTGCGCACGATTGGTGCTACGACACTCGACGAGTTCCAGAAGTATTTCGAGCAAGATAAAGCTTTGGAGCGCCGCTTTCAGAAGGTTATGGTCGATGAGCCTACTACCGAGGACGCTATCTCCATTCTGCGAGGACTGAAGGAGCGCTACGAGAGCCACCATAAGGTGCGCATCAAGGATGAGGCGATTATCTCGGCAGTGGAACTCTCGCACCGCTATATCACATCACGTTTCCTGCCCGATAAGGCTATCGACCTGGTGGATGAGGCGGCATCACGTCTGCGTCTGGAGATGAACTCGGTGCCCGAAGATATTGACACGCTCGATCGTCGCATCCGCCAGCTGGAGATTGAGCGCGAGGCCATCCGTCGTGAGAACGACAAGGAACGAGTGGAGACGCTTACGCGTGATATTGAGGAGCTTAAGTCCAAGGAGGCCTCTCTGCGTGCCAAATGGCAGGGTGAGCGCGACCTGTTGCAGAAGATTCAGCAGAACAAGGAGGCGATAGAACACCTTAAGGTGGAGGCTCAACAGGCCGAGCGTGCGGGCGACTATGGCCGTGTGGCGGAGATCCGCTATGGCAAGATTGTTGAGGCTGAGCGACAGATTGAGGCCCTGCAGGAGCAGTTGCGCATGACCACAGCCTCGGGCGATGCGATGATCCGCGAGGAGGTCACGTCGCAGGATATAGCCGAGGTGGTTGCCCGCTGGACTGGCATCCCCGTGCAGCGTATGCTCTCATCGGAGCGAGAGAAGTTGCTCCATATGGAGGCCGAGTTGCACCGCCGTGTGGTGGGTCAGCAGCAGGCTATTGAGGTGATTTCGGATGCTGTGCGCCGCTCGCGTGCCGGTCTGAACGACTCGCGCAAGCCTATCGGCTCGTTTATCTTCCTCGGTACGACGGGTGTAGGTAAGACCGAGTTGGCGAAGGCCCTGGCCGAGTTCCTCTTTAACGATGAGCAGATGATGACCCGCATTGATATGAGCGAGTATCAGGAGCGCCATAGCGTGTCACGCCTGGTGGGTGCGCCTCCGGGATATGTGGGCTACGATGAGGGAGGACAACTCACCGAGGCTGTGCGCCGCAAACCCTACTCGGTGGTGCTGCTCGACGAGATCGAGAAGGCGCATCCCGATGTCTTTAATATCCTGTTGCAGGTGCTGGATGATGGTCGCCTGACCGATAATAAGGGTCGCACGGTTGATTTCCGCAATACGATCATTATCATGACTTCGAATATGGGTTCGCACATCATTCAGGAGAACTTCTCGGCAGCCCTCGACAAGGGTCAGGTATCGGAGGATGTGGTGGAGCGCACACGACGTGATGTGGTTGAGATGCTTAAAATGCAACTCAAACCCGAGTTCCTGAACCGTATCGACGAGATTGTGATGTTTGAGCCTCTGACGCGTGCCGATATTGAGCGCATTGTAGATATTCAGATGG
>JAGBYV010000131.1 GCA_017628595.1 Alistipes sp. | reverse complement strand
TGCACGCATAGCGGCTGTGTCGTATCTCAATACGATACCATTCATCTATGGTATCCAGCACGAGGGTAATCTTCGCGCCGACCTTCTGTTGGCTCCACCCTCGGGGTGTTATGAGAATTACGTTTCGGGGCGTGCCGACATCGCTCTGATGCCCTCGGCAATGGTTCCCACACTCAAATCAACAAACATTATCACCGACTACTGCATAGGCTCATCGGGCAAGGTGCGCACCGTTGTGCTCTTCTCTAATGTGCCTATCAATCAGGTACGTCGTGTATTCCTTGATGCTCACTCACGCACATCGGTGCAGTTGTGCGGTTATCTGGCTGCCAACCTGTGGCACATTGCCCCCGAGTGGTACGACCTGCAGGACTACTCGCAGGTGGCCTTTGCGCAGAGGGAGGATGCCTTCCTGCTGATTGGCGACAAGGTATTCGACCACGAGGGGTTGTTCAACTACTCGTACGATCTGTCGGAGGAGTGGAATAAGGCTACGGGTATGCCCTTTGCCTTTGCCGTATGGGTGGCTCGCAAGGGTACATCGTACGAGCAGATTGACGCTCTGCAGCGTGCCCTGACCTACGGTGTAGAGTCGATCTGGGAGGCTGTGGTGGAGCACGGCTTCGACCAGAAGCACTACAACGCATATGAGTATCTGACTCAAAATATCGACTTCGTGTTTAACGCCGAGAAGCACTCGGCACTGCAAAAGTTCTGGAACGCAGGTCTCAAGGTTGAGCCTCGATCCAACCCGGGCTGAAGAGAATAGCCGCCCCCGCGGGGACGGTGAGAGCCTTGGCGGTGTGTTGCTCACCGCTCTGAAAGTAGGATAACAAGGTGTTCAACCCGTAAAATTTGCAGACAATGCTTACCATTTACCTCAAGCAATACAATAAGATTATTCGCAACGCCGAGCCCGAATTGCTGGACAATCTGGGCTACGATGATATTTTGTGGCTCGACCTGCTCTCGCCCACCATCAAGGAGCAGAAGGCCGTCGAGAACTTCATGGAGGAGAGCCTCCAGACCCGCCAGCAGGTGGAGGAGATCGAGTCAACATCAAAGTATTCGGAGAACGAGAACTCGATTATATCGAATACCAACTTCTTCATTCCCAAGAACGATGGCACCTTCGACGTGGAGCCCGTGTCGTTCATCATCTCTAATGAGGGTGTGCTCGTGTCGCAGCGTGCAGCCGAGTCGCGCACATTCCGTGAGACGGAGAAACGTCTGCAGATGAACTACCGCAGTTACTCTACCGGCTACCATATCTTCATCTCGTTGCTGGAGGTACGCATCGACTTCGACGCCGACCTCGTAGAGCTTGTGGCCAAGCAGGTTGCCAAGCTGAGCAAGGATATCAACACCGAGGATACCATCGACAAGGAGGTAATCCACCGTATCAACTCATTGCAGGAGAGTACGATGGTCCTTCGCGAGAACTTTGTTGACCGCCAGCGTATCCTCTCCAACATCCTGCGTAGTGAGCGCTTCCCCAACGATATCTATCCGCGTCTGCAGCTGATGATCAAGGACGTCAATTCGCTTATCAACCACGCCGACTTCAGTTCGCAGCGTCTGGACTATATTCAGGATTCGGCTCTGGGTCTGATCAACATCGAGCAGAACGAGATTGTGAAGATCTTCTCGGTGGCATCGGTTATCTTCATGCCCGCGACGCTCATCGCGAGTATCTACGGTATGAATTTTCACTTTATGCCCGAGTTGGATTGGGTGTGGCAGATAGGTGGCGTGACCCTGCCGCTGGGTTATATATTCGCCATAGGATTGATGATTCTGGCTTCGGGTATTACGATTTTTATCTTCCGATACAAGAAGTGGTTATAATAAAGAAGGCTACCCGAAAGGTAGCCTTTTCTATTTCACTTACTTCTCATCCTCTCTGTACTCCAGTATATCGCCCGGCTGGCAGTCCAGCGCGCGGCAAATAGCCTCCAGAGTGGAGAAACGCACGGCACGGGCCTTGCCGGTTTTGAGGATTGAGAGATTTACGATAGATATATCCACACGCTCCGAGAGCTCCGAGAGCGACATCTTGCGACGTGCAAGCATCACATCCAAATTTACAATTATAGCCATATTGCGTGCAGATTAAATTGTCATTACTTCATCTTCGTTAATGCGTGCCGCCACTGCCATCAACTCCGCAAATATAAGCAAAAGAAGTGGCGCAACAAAACACTCGGTACTGATAGTTAAAGCGCTATACATATCAAATGGCATAGCATCGCCATACAACTCGCTAACGGCCAGCTGACGGAATACCTCACGGTTCTCATTAAAGAAATAATAGAGGAAGAGCAGCAGCGCAATCCAGCGCAACATACGAGGGTGGCTATGGCGGAAAATATTACCCGTGTGGAAACCCTTTATAGCGCCAATCAACAGCCATGCCACCATAATCACAATGGCAATACACAAAGCCATTGCAATGTAGGTAATCACACTATTCCACGCCCAGCCAAAGTGGTCGGGACGGGTGTAGTCGGGGTGTGTCGAAATAAGCACCACACTCGAGGGCAGAGCCTCCACCAGCGGGCTACCATCGGCTGTGCGGTCAAGCACAATGGCATACTCGTCGTGCGAGGAATCCTTGGTAAAGTGATTAAACTGGGTATCCATCTCGCCAATGTAGGTGTAGTTAGGCTTGTGGGCAAGTGGGTTTACCATATTGAACATCTGCAGGCTCATCTGCGTAAGATGAAAGAGAGCAAAGAGCGCTACCACGGCCGCCAAGATAATGGTGCGGCGCTGGGTTGAATGTGAGATTTTCATAAAAGATAATTTTAATAGTTGAGTGAGTTTTTATTTATTTATTTGGTCTTGCTTTAAAATTGTATAACAAAGTGATTTTACAAATAAAATACAATTGCTACATAATGCGACGCCGCGGCAAGATTAATCAAAAGATGCCACACCAGGTGGTGATGAAGAAAGGCCTTCATAGCGTAGAACACCGCACCTATGGTATAGAATACGCCACCCAGAGCGATATAGAAGATAAACTGCCACGAGGCGTTATTCAAAAAGAGCGGGAAGAAAAATACCACAGTCCAGCCCATAACAAGATATATGGTAAGGCTCACAGCCGGTATAGATCGGCGGCTTAAAGATTTATATCCCTACATTTGGTGAGGAGGTGGGCAATGCCGTCTCGCACGGTGTGATGAGCATCATTATGCTTTTTGCTCTGCCGTTTGCGGCGGTGTGGAGTTTTCAGCACAGTGGTGATGTGCTGACCAGCTTTGGCGTCTGCATCTTCTGTATATCGATCTTTATGATGTTCCTCATCTCGACGCTCTATCACTCGATGCTGCACGACACGCGCCACAAGGAGATATTCCACATTCTGGACCATATATTTATATATGTAGCCATTGCGGGCAGCTACACCCCCGTGGCTCTCTCTGTAATTGGCGGCTGGCAGGGGTGGCTGATCTTCATTCTGCAGTGGGCGATGGTTATCTTCGGTGTGTTTTACAAATCGCTCAGTCGTCGCTCCATACCAGCTGTGAGCCTTACCATATATCTTGTCATGGGCTGGACCGTGGTATTCTTCTTCCCGCTTTTTTTGAATAACGCCTCGTGGCAGTTTATCTTCTATATCGCTTTGGGTGGC
>JAGBYV010000130.1 GCA_017628595.1 Alistipes sp. | reverse complement strand
GAGAATAACTAATATAATCGCATCACTTCCTATAACAATGAATCAGAGATTCTTATTACGACCGAACTGCGGACGCAATTCATTTTGTAGCCCATTTTGATGTTTGTAGCCAGTGGGCTACAAATACGGACACAAAAAAAGGGTTATCATCGTTATGATAACCCTCATTTTCAGTACTTTACGTTGTTTCTGGGGTGGAAGATGGGATTCGAACCCACGACCTTCGGAACCACAATCCGTCACTCTAACCGACTGAGCTACATCCACCATGTACGACTTGATCTCTCAAATCGGTGTGCAAATATAGATGGTTTCGACGTCTTTTCCAAATAAATCGCCGAAAATTTTTCACAAAAGTGGTTATCGCAATCCGTTGCATGTGCCTCAAGGCATCGCAACGAGCCTTATATCACCACGATAGGTTATTTGCGTTTAAGGTTCAGGCGCGGCAACGAAATCTGCAATCCCTTACCTCCCGCCTGCGAAGAGAATGTAACCTCGATATTCTGGTTACTATTTGCGCCGGCCGTAAGAACAAAACCTACGCGTCGTGTACCATTGGCATCGGGCCATATCTTGGCCTCGATCTGTCCGCGGCTACGCACCTTCAGATACATGGTCTGTCCATCTTGCTTAAGGCAGATGGTATTGGCCGACTGCACCTCAGCCTGAGCAGCCGTAGTGATTGACCACTCGATGGTAGCGGGCTGTGAGCCACACGACACCTGATCGGTAACGGTGAGCTTATCTCCCTTGCCGAGTTCTACCGTGCGTACTACTCCTCTGGCCTCAGCCGAATAGAGAGCCGACAGATCGACCATGGCTCCATGGTGGCGCGACGCGTCGAATACCTCACGCACGTGTGCCTCGCCATTGCCATCGCTGCTGACTCCATCAATAACCAGACGACCATCAACACCGCCCGTGAGCGTAGACCAGCGCACACCGCCCGTCTCCAGGACAAATGTGCCAGCAGATGCCGCATCACCACCCTTAACGGCCAGATAAGTGCTCGTCTTATCCCAACCACTGCGATAGACGACAACATCATCGTCGTGCCAGCTCTTGGCGTTGGGCAGCTTCGTACGCGAATAATCATTGCCAGCGGCGAGAATCATATATAGTGGCAAGGTGTAATCCTCAACAAAAGAGCCCTCAGCGGCCAGCATCTCATCCGTAGCAACAAGTGAGCTATTGCCACAACGCTCGGCAACCCAATACTTGGCGGGGATACACTTGGCATCGGCCGTCATACCGCCATAGTTATAGTAGAGTCGCGAGGGAGCGACCATATAGTTCAGCTTGTCGGCCTCACGCTGCAACGCCTCCAATTTGGGCGAGGGAGCATTACCCTCCAATGCAACTGATAGAGTCTCATACATCATAGCCTGAAGCGCCACATCGCGGCTCCACTCATCAATACAGGCAATATCGCCACTGCGCGATGAGAAGATCTGCTCGCAGGCCTCGATATACTTATTAATCATCCTCTTGCAGAACTCGGGAGCACGGTCGGCCGTAGCCACAGCACCAAAGAGCATACCCACATTGCCCATTGTATCGTTCAGAGCGACACTCTCCAACGGCAGCAGAGCCTTCTCGTAGATTGCCGTACCGATGATACTGCGCGAATGAACAGGCAAGGCACGATACAACCAATCGTAACCAATCGAGAGAGCCATCGTGAGCGTTGCAACATCCTTCATGTCGGCACCCAACTCCGGCATAGCACTTATGGCGAGCATCTCCTGCTCGGCACGACGCGCATAGCGCATATCGTCGCTGGTAAGATAGCTGTACGAGAGGAAGAATATACGCTCCAACACCTCCGTGGGCTCTACATCCGCCCTGTCGGTAGCCACTGCCTGCTCCATCGAACGCTCGGCCGCAGAGAGGATCTTCTCATGGGCAGCACGTCCAGCCGTGGAGGTGGTACGCAGTGTTCGCATAGCCGTGATATCGCCCGAGTGCAGCATCAGACGCGGATGCGGAGCCAGACGATCATACTCAACAGCATGTGCTACGGTGGTTGTAAGAATTATAAATGATGCAAAAATGCAGAGTGCCAAAAGTTTTTTCATAATAAAATCAAAAAATCGGATAAAATTAAAAATAATTTTGCAAACTTTACACTTCAAATGGCAGAAACCTTTATAAAAGGCAGATTTTTACACTCCCGTATGACAAAATGACACACCGCACCACACGGGATGACAGAAATATATGCCAAAAATAGTTTGGCACATCTGTTGCTCATAACATAGACAGATTTGCAACTCATAATAAACAGAATACAAATTATAAACTAAAAACATAAAGAACTATGACAATCAAACCGCTTTCAGACCGCGTATTGGTATTGCCCAATCCGGCAGAGGAGAAGACCGCAGGTGGTCTGTTCATTCCCGACACAGCAAAAGAGAAGCCCCTCATGGGTAAGGTAGTAGCCGTAGGCCCCGGCACCGCAGAGGTTAAGATGGAGGTTAAGGAGGGCGACACCGTTCTTTACGGCAAGTATGCCGGCACCGAGATCAACGTTGATGGTACCGACTACCTGATCATGAAGCAGAGCGACATTCTGGCTATCTGCTAATTTCCGAAGCGTATAACACAAAACAAAGAGAAAAACAATGGCAAAGGATATCAAATATAATGTAGAGGCACGCGACCTCCTCAAGGAGGGTGTCGATGCCCTGGCAAATGCAGTAAAGGTAACATTGGGCCCCAAGGGTCGTAACGTTATCATCGACAAGAAGTTTGGCGCTCCCCAGATCACCAAGGACGGTGTAACCGTTGCCAAGGAGGTTGAGCTGGAGAACAAGTTCGCCGACATGGGTGCCAAGATGGTTCGCGAGGTAGCATCGAAGACAAACGACGATGCTGGTGATGGTACAACAACTGCTACCGTATTGGCTCAGGCCCTGATCGGTGTAGGTTTGAAGAACGTTACCGCAGGTGCTAATCCTATGGATCTAAAGCGCGGTATGGATAAGGCTGTAGGCATCGTTATCGAGGAGTTGAAGAAGATCTCACAGGAGGTTGGCAACGACATCTCAAAGATCGAGCAGGTGGCTACAATCTCTGCCAACAACGACAAGAACATCGGTTCGCTCATCGCTGAGGCTATGGCAAAGGTGAACAACGAGGGTGTTATCACCGTTGAGGAGGCTAAGGGAACAGAGACTCACGTAGATGTAGTTGAGGGTATGCAGTTCGACCGTGGTTACATTTCGGCTTACTTTATGACCGACACTGAGAAGATGTCAGCCGAGATGGATAAGCCCCTGATCCTTATCACCGACAAGAAGATCTCTACAATGAAGGAGATCATGGGCGTATTGGAGCCCGTAGCGCAGAATGGTCGTTCGCTTTTGATCATCGCCGAGGATGTTGACGGCGAGGCTCTCTCTGCAATGGTAATGAACAAGTTGCGCGGTACGCTGAAGGTTACAGCATGTAAGGCTCCGGGCTTTGGCGACCGTCGTAAGGATATGCTGGAGGATATCGCAATCCTCACTGGCGGTACTGTTATCTCAGCCGACAAGGGTATGCGTCTGGAGGATGCAACCGTTGAGATGCTGGGTGCTGCCGAGAAGGTATCGATGAACAAGGAGACTACTACTATCGTAGATGGTGGTGGCGACAAGGATGCTATCGACGCTCGTATCGCACAGATCCGCGCCTCATTGGAGGTTGCTAAGTCTGACTACGACCGCGAGAAGTTGCAGGAGCGCCTGGCTAAGCTCTCAGGTGGTGTTGCCGTACTCTTCGTTGGTGCTGCTACCGAGGTAGAGATGAAGGAGAAGAAGGACCGCGTAGATGACGCCCTGGCTGCAACACGTGCTGCCGTTGAGGAGGGTATCGTACCGGGCGGTGGTGTGGCATACATCCGCGCCGTAGCTGCCCTGGAGAATATGAAGGGTGACAACGAGGACCAGACAACAGGTATCCAGATCGTTAAGCGCGCTATCGAGGAGCCCCTGCGTCAGATCGTAGCCAACGCTGGTGGCGAGGGTTCAGTTGTAGTGAACAAGGTTAAGGAGAGCACAGGTGCATTTGGTTACAATGCCCGCGACGACCGCTACGAGGATATGTTCGAGGCCGGCATCATCGACCCCACAAAGGTATCACGTGTAGCATTGGAGAACGCTGCATCGATCGCATCGATGTTCCTCACTACGGAGTGTGTACTTGCTGACATTCCCAAGGAGGCTCCTATGCCCGCAATGCCTCAGGGTGGCATGGGTGGTATGATGTAATCTAAGACACCATATATGAAGATAGGGCGCTGAATAAGTGCCCTATTTTTTTGCTGCTTGCCAAGAAAAGAGTAAATTTGTAGAAAAGAACTCCTATGAAACGACTTTTTACCATACTGCTACTCGCTAGCATCGTAGCTTTTACGCCCGCATGTAGCCGCCAACCCATCAAGGCGCTTATCATCTCGGGGCAGAACAATCACAACTGGCAGGTGAGCCATCCTGTACTGCAGAAGATTCTGAATAACTCGGCGCTATTCGAGGCCGACATCGCACTTACGCCCGCGGCAGGGGAGGACATGAGCACATTCCGCCCCAACTTCAGCGACTACGACGTTGTAGTACTCGACTATAATGGCGATCGCTGGCCTACGGAGACCGACACGGCATTCCTGGAGTATGTACAGGCAGGAGGAGGCGTAGTGATATACCACGCTGCCGACAATGCTTTTGCCCAGTGGGAGGAGTTTAACAAGATTATTGCCCTCGGCGGATGGGAGAATAGAGATGAGAAGGCTGGACCATATTACTACCTGGTGGATGGCAAGCCCACACTTGACTATAGTGCTGGTCCGGGCGGTTCGCACGGCTCGGAGCGCGAGTATCCGATGCACTGCCGCAAGGCCGACCACCCTATCACCAAGGGGTTGCCCGACAACTGGATGCACGCACGCGACGAGATGTACGACCGCATGCGCGGCCCCGCAAACATCAAGGATTTGTTATACTCGGGATATGCCGACTCCACTAAGGGCGGCTCGGGACGCGAGGAGCCATTGGTATTTACGGTTGATTACGGCAAGGCTCGTATTTTCCACCTCATGTTGGGTCATTGCGGTCCAACTGCAGATAATAACCCTGCTATGCAGTGCGCTGGATTCCAGACTCTGCTGCTGCGTGGAACAGAGTGGGCCGCTACGGGTAAAGTGACACAGCCCGTACCCAAGGATTTCCCCACAGCAGAGAAACCATCGTATAGACTTGACTACAAAGCTCCCGCGGAGTAATAATACCCAACAACACCGATTAACCTCACGTCAGCGAACACCGACGTGAGGTGTTTTATTTATTACAGAGGACTACTCTTCAATAGATTTCTTGATATCCTCCACGGGCTCGTTTACAGCATCCTTAAAGTCACGTATGCCACGCCCCAGGCCTCGCATCAACTCGGGGAGTTTCTTGCCGCCAAAAAGCAACAAAAG
>JAGBYV010000129.1 GCA_017628595.1 Alistipes sp. | reverse complement strand
TGTCTAACAAGGACGTTAAACAGCCTCAATTCTGTTAGAACGTGTATAAAAAGAGGGATTTCAAGGCTTGCGAAGCCCGAAAAAGCGGAGTTTACTGAGGCGTAAATGAGCATTTTGAGGGCGAGCGTAACGCAGAAATCACCTTATTAGACACGTTCAACCCTAAAAACAAAAAAGGGGCGAGATATTTCATCTCCCCCCTCTGTGGTTGAGCTACCGAGATTCGAACTCAGAATAACAGAACCAAAATCTGCTGTGTTACCGTTACACCATAGCTCAATCGTTGCTCGTAAGCGGTGACAAAAGTAATGCAAAAAAATCAATCGGCAAAATTTACTCCGACTTATCTGCAAAAAACCTTGTTACATCATTGTATAATCTGCTCGACGATACGGCCATAACCCAGCTCATTGGGGTGCAGACCATCGGTAAAGCACTCTTCCATAATCTTACCATCCTGCTGCAATAGGCTTGCGCCCACATCCACGTAGTCATAACCACCCAGCTCTGCCATAGCACGCATACGCACATTCACATCCTTTACCCTCTGCTCCTGGCCACGGCGTGGCAGCAGTCCCACCACACGAATCTCGGCCTCAGGCTGACGCTGGCGAATAGCCTCAAGCAGATGCTCCAGGCCGGCTATAATATCTTCATCTGTATCGGTTCCCAGATTGTTCGTGCCAATCATCACAACCACACGCTCGGCCTTGTAACCATCCAGCGCACCGTGATAGACACGCCACAGAACATTCTCGATGCGATCCCATCCGCAACCCATATTGAGGTACTCCTTCATCTTCTCATTCCACACCTTGCGACCATTCTCGATGCGGTGCGCACCACCCCAATAGTGAACAATCGAGTTGCCAAGAATTACGCTCTTCGGTGCCGACATCTTCACAGCCCTTAGGATTGATGCGTGACGCTCCGCCCACTCATACGTTGCAGGCTCACGGCGCTGCTTTACGGCCTGCTGGGTGCGTTTGTCACCCTTGGGCATATGCAAAATATCGCGTACGACACTCTCCACAGCCCTTGCCTGCTGCATCTGTCCCAGGTCGGTGAGGTGGTTGCCATCCACCGCCATCTCAAGGGTTATGCCCATCTGCTCACGCGTGATGTAGAAGAGATTCTTCACCCCATCGGCCAGCAACTTCTCGTAGGCGCGGCGCGAAGCCTTATTGGCAACCGTTACATAATCCTGATTCTTGGGATTGGTGTCGAATGTGGTGTAACCCACGTGATCGACGAGCAGAATTGGCTCCTCGCTCTTCTGACGAATCTGACGCACAGCCTCCACGGTCAGGCGCTCGATATCCTCCACGGGATCCTCCAGAATATTGGGCAGACAATCCAGGATATAGAGTCTGGCATCCATCTGGCAGATATAACTGAGCACCTCCCGCTCCAGTCGGCCATTACCCGAAAAGCCCATATTCACGAGTGGCAGATCCAATGCTCGCTGCAGAATCGTACCCCACGCCATAGCGGGACGCGACACGCAACCACCCTGAGCGATGGATGTACCATAGAGCACAATGGGGCGCTCCTCGCGCGTCGGAACAAAGCGAAACTCGCTACCCTCCTTCACACCAATCTGCATCTGCTTAACACCGTTATACAGCGGCAGATACAAGCGGTACTCATAGCCCAGCTTATGGTGCTGGGGCGAGGTGGGCATTCCCGTAAATTTATAGGTCACGCCATCGTCGCCAAACGAGTAGCGACCAGCACAGTAGGCCTCCGCGCCATCGCTGTCGATGCGATAGAGATCCACACCCGACACACCCGTTGCAGGCATATGAGGCATGGCATACGACGTCGATGTGGTGGTATAACGCACCTCCACATCGGGCGAATTGGTGTAGAAGGCTATCATCTCACCGGCCGAGTTCTGCGCCAGCGACCACACCGCATCACGCACCTCTACCTGGGCACGTTTGGGCAGACGGGCATAGCCGTGAATCTCCTCCGCAAAGGCCTGATTCTGCATTACGCTCCCATCGGCCTGCATCGGGTCATACCACACCATCTGTGCCTGCGCCACCACAACGGCAAGCGTAAGCACAAGACCTGAAACGAACTTTTTCATCCTATAATTTGCTTAAGAAACGCTCGCGATCCACCACAAAGCGCACGTGGCGACCCTCGCCAATTGTAGCCTTCTCATCCCACGCCTTTACGTCGAACGTAAGGCGACGACCATCCACCTCGACGAGTGTTGCCGAGGCCTTGATATTTGCGCCCAGCGCCGAGGCCTTGATGTGCGAAGTCTGCATCTCAACACCCACCGTGGTCGAACCCTCGGGCAGAGAATCCTTCACGGCAAGCATAGCCGCATTCTCCATCAGTGCCACCATTGCAGGCGTAGCAAACACCTCCATATCGCCCGAACCAAGAGCCAACGCTGTGTTACTTTCCGCAACTACAGTACAACTTTCATAAGTCAATCCTAATTCCATAACTCTCTTTATTTTACATCTTCCGAATTAAACCATACATTCATAGCCGTACCATCGCCTCTGTTGTTCCATGCGTAGTACGGAATAAGAGTCAGCGCGCCATCCTTCGCCGCCAAGGTAATGGCGGGAATTCCCTTAAGCACGCCATCGGCAAAGGGCTTCAACTCACCCTGCTGCCCCACCTTATCAACTACAACCGACGACACCTGCTGCGCATTGTCAGGCTCCTCGGCACAATATACCAACGGACCTCGGGTGATGCTCACCTTGCCACGATCGGCCTCCACACGCTCATCGGCTACGTTATAGCGCACGGGCATAGGCAAACTGAGCACAACCTCATCGCCCTGCTGCCAGGTGCGACGCACGGGGATAAAGCCATTAACAACATTGGTCTTAACCTTGCGACCATTCACGCGAAGCTCGACAGCGGCCGTCTGCTCATCGGCATAATCGTACAACTCGCCCGGCACGAACTTCTCGCCACTCCACGTCGGCACGCGAAGCCAAAGAGTAAACTCCTGCTGCTCGGCCTCGGGCGAAACGGCAATTGTAACCTTTCCGTCGAAAGGATAGAGGGTCTGCTGCTTGAGCGCCACCTTGCCGCCCGCTACCTCAACCTCGGTCTGGCTACCGATATAGAAACCGCAGTAGAGGTTATCCTCAGCCACAGAGTATGTCATACCCGACACCTGCGGAATAAGTCGTGCCAGATTCGAGGGACAACACGCCGTACCAAACCACTCGGCGCGACCTGCCGTGCCGTGGTTGAAGGTGCGCTTGCCATCGGTCTCCAACGGATTGACGTAGAAGAAACGGTTGCCCGCAAGATTCACACCCGCCAGCACATTATTGTAGAGTGCCACCTCGGCAACATCGATATACTTGGCATCGCCCGTCATAAGGAACATACGGTAGTTGAAGATCACATTACCAACCGCCGCACACGTCTCATCATAGGTCTCCACATTGGGCAGCACATAGGCAGGGCCAAACTTCTCCAATCCAGCCACAGCACCCAATCCGCCCGTGATGTGCATCTTCTTGTCAACTATATCGTGCCAGATAGCATCCAGCGCAGGGGTCAGTGTCTCATCGCCGGTCATTGCCGCCACATCGGCCATACCCGAGTAGAGATACATGGCACGCACCGAGTGACCCACCGCCTCACGCTGCTCGCGCACGGGCTGATGCTGTTGCGCATAGTCCGAGGTCTGCACACCCTCGCCATCGGGTGAGTATGTCACACCACGTATATCAATAAACTTCTTTGCCATCTCGAGATACAACTGCTCGCCCGTAGCCTGATGCAGCTTCACCAGCGCCAGCTCGATCTCCTCGTGACCCGGAGCCTGCATTACGGGCTTGCCATCGTTGTAGGCGGGATCGCCCTCGAAGAATACTTTGTTTATATGGCGGGCATTCTTCTCCGCCACATCCAGCCACTTGCGCTTGCCCGTAGCACGATAGTAAGCTACGGCACCCTCGTACATATGGCCCATGTTGTACAACTCGTGGCTGTGATCAACATACGAATATGGTCTATCGCCAGCATGATTGCCCGGATTACGCAGATGCACAGGCATGATATGATGCTCGTAGAGATAGCCATCGGGGGCCTGCGCTGCGGCAATCACGTCGATTATCTCATCCATCTGACGCTCCAGCGCCTCATCCTTCTCCAGCGTGAGCAGATAGGCCGCACCCTCCATCACCTTGAACAGATCGGAAGCGACATAATAACGGCCCTCCAAACGTTCTGTCACACGCTCACCACGCAGGTAGGCACCCACACGGCGCAGATTCTCGACCACAAAAGCGTTCTTGTCGAGCGAGAAGGGCACCAAGGTCTTCTTCTGCGTCTCAAGGCGCGGAAGCCAGAAGCTGTCATCGAGCGACACCTCATGAAATGGAATCTGAGTAATGGCTCCCTCGTATGGGGCAACGTTGGTCGTGGCAGGCTCAGAGCACGACATCAGCACGGCGCTAAGGGCTGATGCGGTAATTAGGGTTCGGATCTTCATAGTGCAAAAAGTTTATTTCTTTCCACAAAGATAGCATTTTCAAAAAATATTCCCTACCTTTGAGATAACAAAAACCAAATACAATGAAGAGATTTTTAATTTTGGCGGCGGCACTCGGCATCATGGGATGTGCCAACCGTCCCCATTTTCATGACAATCAAGTCATCGCCCATCGTGGCGCATGGAAAAATACGGGTCATCCCCAGAATTCACTCGCTTCGTTCCGCGCTGCTGCCGAGATGGGTTGCCACGGATCGGAGTGTGACGTACACCTGACGGCCGACGACTCGCTTGTCATCAACCACGACCCCACCTATAATGGTCTGGAGATACAGAATGCCACCTATGCCGAATTGGTAGCCACACCCCTGCCCAATGGCGAGAAGCTGCCCACGCTACGCGAGTACATCGCCGTAGCAAAGGAGCAGACGGGCACAAAGCTCATTATCGACGTGAAGAATATCGGCACGCGTGAGCACGCCATAAAGATTGGTATTGAGACTGCTCGTCTGGTACAGGAGATGGCCGCTGAGAAGTGGGTTGAGTATCTGGTTGCGGCATACCCCACCTACGAGGCTATGCGCGAGATTACCACTCTGCCCATCGCCTACCTGGGTCGCTGGCAGACCGAGCTACCCGAGATGCATCCCGATTCGGTATTGCATTATGGCGTAGAGGCTATTGACTATCAGGATGTTCACTTCTTCAACCATCCCGAGTGGATTGCGACCTTCAAGGAGCGTGGCATACACCTCAACGCCTGGACCGTTAATGACGAGGAGGGAATGACATGGTTCCTCGATAGAGAATTTGACTACATC
>JAGBYV010000128.1 GCA_017628595.1 Alistipes sp. | reverse complement strand
TTAACGATTTACGATGAATGTTTAACGATGAGTGCGTATCTTGATGAGCGCAGGCGACTGTTTATCTTGATGAGCGTAGGCGAATAATAACGTTTAACGATTAACGGTGAGCGGTGGTGATGACGTTTAACGGTTATAGCCCATATTATATATAGGTACGTTTACGTGCGAAAAGACTGCATGGTGTGTGTAAAAAAAACGATTATTTTTATTGCATGTCGATTGCAAAGGAAGTTGTGGGGCAGTGGGGAGAGGATAATCCGGAGAGGAAAGGCATGTAGGATGAGGCGTTTTTTGCTAATGGTGCAAAGGCGAAACAATTATTCGTTTTCCTAATCAATCAGACATTTTTTTCCTTGTTTGTTTGTGAAGTGAGGTTTTATTCATACTTTTGTGCTAACAAAATTGTTAGATACGTTTGTTAAATACCTGGATTTATGGACAATCAAGAGAGACAAAGCAAAGAGCAACAGATACTTGCGGCGGCGGAGCAGGAGTTCTTGACCAAGGGGTATGATGGTGCCCGCACCACCTCGATAGCGCAAGCAGCAGGAGTAACTCACGCGATGCTGCACTACTATTTCCGCACTAAAGAGCAACTTTTCGAGCGTATAGTAGATGAGAAATTCGAAACTATGTCACACTCAATGTTTGCCATTATGGGCGACCCGTCGTTGCCTATTGTTGAGCGCATCAAGGGTGGCATTGAGGCGCACTTTGATTTTATTGCCGCCAATCCGCTTTTGCCACGATTCGTCATAAACGAAATTATCTCACGCCCCGAGCGTTATAAGTTATTGTACAAACGCGTGGGTTCTGTTATTGATAATGTATATTGCGGTCTGCAGTTTGAAATAGACCGCTCGGCAGAGCGTGGTGAAATAGAATGGGTTGATGTTAAGATGTTGCTTATCAGTATTCTGTCGCTCAATATCTTCACTTTTCTTGCCTATCCATTTATGGAACCGCTAATGGGCGAATTGATGGCCGATCGCGAAGGTTTCTTGGCGGTTCGCAAGGCAGAGAACATCGAAACCATATTGAGAAGAATCAAAAAACAGTAAGATATGAAACGTTTTTTTCTAACACTATTTGCCGTGGCGTGTGCCGCCGCATCGAGTGGCCAGTCGCTTGATGAGTGTCGTCGCTTGGCTCGGGAGCATTACCCCGCAATCAGGCAGTACGACCTGATTGCACAGACCGAGCAGTACAATCTCTCCAATGCGGCTCGAGCGTGGATTCCGCAAGTTGCTCTGTCGGGACAGGCTACATATCAGTCTGCCACTCCAACCTATCCCGAGGCCTTCAAGGCAATCCTCCAAGCCAACGGTATTGAGATGGCTGGCATACACCGTGACCAATACAAAGTTTCGATTGATGTGTCGCAACACATTTGGGATGGAGGAAAGTCAAGAGCCGACAAAGCCATAGCCAAGGCGGAGGCCGAGGAGCAGCGCAGCCGAGTGGATGTGTCGCTCTACGACTTGCAGTCGAGGGTGGATAATCTCTATTTTGGTATTCTGTTGCTTGATGAGCGCAAGGCCCAAACCGAGGTTCTGATTGAACTGCTTGCAAGCAATCTTGCCCGTCTGCAAACATATTATAAAAATGGTGTTGCCATGCAGGCAGATGTCGATGCGGTGGAAGCGGAGTTACTTGCCGCCCGACAGACGCTCGGACAGGTTGAGTCTTCACGCATGAGCTACCGTCGTATGTTGGAGATTTTTATAGGTCAACCGCTTACGGCCGATAAACTGGAACGCCCTGCAATGCAGCAACTCCAATCGCGCACTTTGGCACGACCCGAATTGGCTCTCTTCGAGGCTCAGGAAAGTATATTGACGGCACAGCGCAAAGCTATAAATGTTTCGCTTATGCCTCGCTTCTCGGCCTTTGCGCAAGTCTATTACGGCTATCCAGGGTTGGATATGTTTAAGAGTATGGTTTCATCGGATTGGTCGTTCAATGCCATTGCCGGCGTGCGTGTGTCGTGGAATATCGGAGCATTCTACACCAAGCGGAATAATCTCCAAAAGCTCAATACCGCCGAAAAGCAAATTGCTGTTCAGCGCGATGTGTTTCTCTTTAATACTCAGATGCAGACCACGCAGGACGATGGCGAGATTGCTCGTCTGCGCCAAGTCATCACGGATGATTCGCGTATAGTGGAGTTGCGTCGCAGGGTGCGTATGGCGGCAGAGTCGCAGTTGAAAAATGGGGTAATTGATGCCACCGACCTATTGCGGAAAATCTCTGATGAGACGGCAGCCGCACTTGCACGCAGCATACACGAAATAGAACTTATGCAATCAATATACAGACTTAAAACAACATTAAATCAATAGGATATGAAAAAGGTAATATATATAGCAATGGCTCTGTTGGCCATCTCTTGCACGAAGGAGGCGGAGTTTGACGCCCAAGGTACATTCGAGGCTACCGAGGTGGTGGTATCATCGGAGGCTACGGGCAGAATTCTTAATTTCGATATTGAGGAGGGTATGGCAATAGCGGCCAACCAAACGGTAGGCACGATAGACAGCCTTCAACTCCATTTGCAGCGCAAGCAACTCGTGGCACAGCAGTCGGCATTGCTTGCCTCTCGTCCCGATGTGAAGAAGCAGGTGGCGGCGTTGCGTGAGCAGATTGCAAAGCAGAAGACTGAACTACGTCGCGTGGATAATATGTTGCGTGATGGCGCGGCGACTCAGAAGCAGAAAGACGATATCGAGGCGCAGATAAAGATATTGGAGGGACAGTTGGAGGCCCAACTATCAACGCTGGATAAAAATACCTCTACCATCAACGGCAACTCTGTGGTTTTGGAGGCGCAGATAGCCGCCCTTGATGACCGCATCTCAAAGTGCCGCATTATCTCGCCCGTTGGTGGTACCGTGTTGGTCAAGTATGCCGAGGCTGGCGAGTTGGCATCGGCAGGCAAGCCTCTGATGAAGATTGCTGATCTTAAGAATATCTATCTGCGAGCATACTTTACCTCCGATCAACTTGCCAATGTTAAATTAGGCGATGAGGTGAAGGTCGTTGCCGACTTTGGCGGCACGGAGCGATATGACTATACGGGTCGCGTAGCGTGGATTTCGTCGGAGAGTGAGTTTACGCCTAAAACTATTCAGACAAAGGATTCTCGTGCCAATCTGGTCTATGCCGTAAAGATTGCCGTTGAAAACGATGGCCGATTGAAGATAGGCTTGGCAGGCGAAGTGGTTTTGTAGTATGAGTGCTATTGATGTACACAGCCTATCCAAGAGTTACGGCAAGGTGCGGGCACTCGACGGTGTGTCGTTCGCGGTAGAGCATGGCGAATTGTTTGGACTTATCGGCCCTGACGGAGCAGGTAAGACCACGCTTTTTAGACTGCTCACTACGCTTATCAATCCCGATGAGGGCAGTGCCACGGTAGATGGTTTAGATATCGAGAAGGACTACCTCTCTATCCGAAAGCGTGTAGGATATATGCCAGGCCGTTTCTCGCTCTACCCAGATTTGTCGGTCGAGGAGAATCTGCAATTCTTTGCGGCTCTGTTTGGCGTAACTGTTGAAGAATCGTATGACCTTATAGCGCCTATCTACAAACAGATAGAACCGTTCCGCACCCGCCGGGCTGGGAAACTGTCGGGAGGTATGAAGCAGAAACTTGCCCTGTCGTGTGCCTTGATTCATCGCCCAAGCGTATTGTTTTTGGACGAGCCGACAACGGGTGTTGATGCTGTGTCGCGTAGCGAGTTTTGGGATATGCTTGCCGATTTGAAGGAGCGTGGAATAACCATACTCGTATCTACACCATATATGGACGAGGCGAAGCGTTGCGACCGCATAGCACTTTGCAATGAGGGACGTATTTTGGGTATCGACACGCCCACAGGCATTGTGCAGGGCTTTGACAAACCTCTCTATAGTATTAGTGCCAAGAATATGTTTGCCCTGCTGGAAAGGGCACGTCGCGAAGAGGGTGTGGAGGATTGTTATCCCTTTGGCGAAAAGCACCATCTGGTTGCAAGTGCAGGTTTTGACGAAGAGAGATTTAAGGCGGCACTTGCCGATGTAGAAGGCGTGGAGATAGTGAGCGCAGAGCCTACAATCGAGGATATGTTTATAAAACTGATGAGAAGATGAGCGACGTAGTAATTTCAGTACGCGACCTGACCAAGCGTTTCGGCGACTTTACTGCCGTTGACCGCATCTCGTTTGATGTGCGCCGAGGCGAGATTTTCGGCTTCCTCGGAGCAAACGGAGCGGGCAAGACGACTGCTATGCGTATGCTCTGTGGCTTGAGTTATCCCACATCGGGCAGCGGCACGGTGGCGGGCTATGACGTAATGCTCGAGGGTGAGCAGATTAAACGCCACATAGGCTACATGAGCCAGCGATTTTCGCTCTACAACAACCTTACGGTGTGGGAGAATATACGCTTGTTTGCTGGCATCTACGGCTTATCAAAAAAACAAACCGAGGAGCGTTCCGCGGAGGTGCTTGAGCGCCTGAATTTCTCTTCGGAGCGTAACACTCTGGTTGGCTCTCTGCCACTCGGCTGGAAACAGAAACTTTCGTTTGCCATTGCCACGGTTCACCGCCCCGAGGTGGTCTTTTTGGACGAGCCTACGGGAGGCGTTGATCCCGTAACGCGCCGTCAGTTTTGGGAAATGATATATGAGGCTGCGGAGGGTGGTACGACCATATTTGTCACTACACACTATATGGACGAGGCGGAGTACTGCTCGCGCGTCTCGATTATGGTAGATGGCGAGGTGCGCGCTCTCGATACACCAGCCCGTCTGAAACAACAATTTGCCGCGGAGTCGATGGACGAGGTGTTCCGCACGCTGGCTCGTGGCGCACAAAGAGGAGAGTAAGGCTATGAAACAGAACTTTGGCTCATTCGTAAAAAAGGAGTCGTTGCATATACTCCGCGACAAGCGTACGATGTTGGGCGTTATGCTCATCCCCGTAATGCTGATGACCCTCTTCGGCTTTGCCATCTCCACCGAGGTGAATAATATCAATGTGGCGGTTGTCGCTTCGGAGCACACCGATGGAGTGCATGATGCCGTTGAGCGGTTGTCGCATAACGAATACTTTACCTTTAAGGGTTATATCTCGCAAGATGAGATAGACCCTTGTCTGCGCTCGGGCAAGGCGGGTGCTGTAGTGGTCTTTGCCTCGGACTATGACCGTCGTGCCGAGCAAGCGGCTGCAGGCATAGCGACAAAGCCTGTTATCCAACTCATTGTAGATGCCTCGAATGTCAATACCGCAGGCTCGGCTACGGCCTATCTGCAAAATGTCCTGCTCGGTGCCGCCTCACAGCAGGCTATGTTTGAGACACGAATGCTATTCAACCCGCAGATGCGCTCGGCCTACAACTTTGTGCCAGGTATTATGGGCCTGATTTTTATTCTTGTCTGCGCTATGATGACCTCGGTGTCGATTGTGCGCGAAAAGGAGGTTGGCACTATGGAGGTGCTCCTGGTTTCGCCAGTGCGCCCAGTGAAGATTATCTTCGCCAAGATGATTCCATATTTTGCCATATCGTGCATTGTGCTTGTAACTATCCTGCTTTTGGCGCGATACCTCCTTGAGGTACCGATGTCGGGCGGTGTTGGGGGGATATTTTCACTCTCGTTGCTATATTTGGCATTGTCGCTCTCGCTCGGACTTCTGGTCTCGACTATTGCCACCACGCAGATGGCGGCATTGCTCATCTCGGCTATGGTAATGATGATGCCGATACTGATGTTGTCGGGTATGCTGTTCCCGATTGAGAATCTGCCCGAGTTCTTCCAGGTGGTATCGAATATTGTGCCTGCAAGGTGGTATATCGACGCTGTGAGAAAGATGATGATTCAGGGGCTGCCGCTGGTGGCTGTTTGGAAAAATTGCGTGATTCTGCTCGGTATGACGGTAGCTATTCTCGGCATATCACTCAAAAAGTTTAACGATAAATTAGAGTAACCATGAGAGCATTTGTCGTACTCGTACAGAAGGAGTTTTTGCAGATACGGCGCAACTCGTTTCTGCCTCGGCTCATCATCGCCTTCCCGATACTTGTGATGTTGCTTATGCCGCTCATTATGACTATGGATGTGCGTCAGGTAAATGTGGCCATCGTTGACCTCGACCGCTCGACCACATCGCGTCGCATATCCTCGCATATCAATGCCTCGGAGTACCTCACTCTCGCCCATACTTCGGCCGAATACCCGCTTGCTATGGAGGCTTTGGAGCAGGGAGATGTGGATGTTATTGTGCAGATACCCGACAATTTCGAGCGCGATATGACTGTTGCCACGCCCGAGCGCATCAGCATAACCGCCAATGCCGTCAATGCCATCAAGGGAAGTATGGGGATGCAGTACGTTGTGCAGACCATCGCCCGCACTCTGGCTGAACTGCGTAGCGAGAAGAACCCAACCAAGTTGTCGGAGTTGGTAACTATCGAGAATCGTTATAACCCCACGCTCAACTACCGCCACTATATGATTCCTGCGCTGATGATTATTCTCTTTATCTTGATTTGCGGTTTTCTGCCAGCGTTGAGTATCGTGGACGAGAAGGAGAGCGGCACCATTGAGCAGATAAATGTAACGCCTATTTCACGTTTTATGTTTATCCTCTCTA
>JAGBYV010000127.1 GCA_017628595.1 Alistipes sp. | reverse complement strand
TGACACGTGCAATAGTGCACCTCCCGTACCATAACCCGCTACCATCAGAATGCGATCCGACGACAGGCGTACGGGTGAGGGTGCTACCACCGAAGGCTGCCACTTATTGGTGTGCCAGAGCAGCGTGCCACGATCAGCCTTATCAGCCGAAACTCCGCATACGCCACCGACACCTACATAGACATAAGTAGGCTTACCGCCCAGCGTCATAGGCATTACCGATGAGTGCGACATGGTAAATCCAACGGTATTGGGTGTCTGCCACACTATTTCACCCGTCATGCAATCTACACCAATCATCAGGGTCTCCTTACCCGCAGGTGCAAGTACAACCACGCCATCATCCACCACAGGACACTGACCTGTGTACCAGAACGGCACCTCTGAAGAGAACTGCTTCTGCATATCCATCGACCAGAGCATATCGCCCGACTCGGGATCGCAACACATCACGTGCCCCTGCGGGCCAACCGTAATTACATATCCTTCGCCCACAACGGGAATGGTGCGCGAAAAACCGTGATTACGCTTTATGGGCACACGATACCACCTGCGCCACAACTCTTTACCCGTCTTGAGCGAGAAACAGCGCAAGGCATCAGAGTTTAGTTGCTCGTTGTAGTCGAGAACATACACACGGCCGTCGTAGATGACGGGAGCAGCATGACCCTCGCCCGTCTCGAAGCGCCACTGCTCCACAAACTCACCCTCGACGAAGGCTGGCGCAGAGGTCTTGACAATGTTGGTACGATCCTCGCCACGGAAACCTACCCAGCGACCCTCCAACTCGGTCGAGAACTCCTCCTCATAGCGCATGAAATATTCACCGATGACCACATCATCGGCCTTACGCTCCAAGCCTTCGGGGCGATTGTCAGCACCAGGCAGGTGCAGATCGAAATCCTGCTTGGGAGTATACAGATGCCACCCAACAAGGAGCGCGGCATAGAATAGTGCCGTTGCCGCAGCAACGTATATTAATCTCTTCTCTTTCACTTTATAATCTCTCTTAATTTCTTCAATGCAATCAGTGTAAATACCATATTATACATCTGCTCGGAGTACCACAAGCGGGCAAAATATAATCCGATTGGCTCTTCGCGATAAAGCTTATCGGCCTGCCACATCTCATACAGATATGCAAAACCTCTTTCAATGGACTCCATAGCTGGATTCTCAACCGATGCCAGGGCACTCAGAGCTCGCGAGGTAAGCGTAACTTTCGACCGCACGCCCTTGGCTCCGCCCCAACCGCCATCTTCGTTCTGTGCCGAGAGCAGATACTCTATTCCCTTTGCAATCAGTGGTCGGGTAGCAGGATTTGACGAGTGGGTTAGATACTCTACGGCTGTTGCAGTACCATACACAGGCGAGAGCTCATTCTCAGCATCCTGATCACCAAACCAAAGCGGTATCCATGAGCCGTCGGCGGCTTGATGGCGCTCCATCCATGCGATCAGTCGCGAGATACTTTTTCGGCAACGACGCTGCACATCTTCGGGTAGCGACGTCATCCACAACTCCATAGCAAGTAGCGCATGAGCCGATATATCGGCACTACTGCGGTCAAATGGGAGTTTACCCCAGCCCTTGCAGAAAGTGGGCATACCTCCATCGTTGTTTTGCAGCGACATGAGCCACTCCACGCCACCTCGCACCTCATCGCAATATTTGCCACGCAAAAGCGTATGCAGTGCAACAAGCGCAGCCGACGTATCATCACCATCAGGTGCTGCACCCGACAAATCGCTCCATCCCCAGCCGCCTGCGGGAGCACCAGTGAAGTAATGCTTCTGCTTAAAGGCGTTGTGGCGAATCGTTGAGGCTAATAATTCACGCTCCTCTACATCATCGCCCAGCGCACGCACGGCAGTAGCCGTAACCCAGGCTGCAAGGTCGGTATCAATAGGCCAGGAGCCATCCTGGCGAACAGTATTCACAAGAAAGTCGGCACATCGCTGTGTGACCGCGTGGTCGCGAAAGCCTCCCTCGCTAAGGCACATGCTCACAAATGCTGTCAGCGGAGCAGCCTCCAGGAATCCACCATCCTCGGGCTGCAATGAGGTGAGTACCCGCATACATTTGGGCACAAAGGCCTCGCGTAGGGGCGAAAGCATATTTTGTCGTCCGCGACGGAATCGCACGATACCTACCGCAATAAGAGCAGGTATGGCATAACTCACAACGGGCAGTTGCAGGAATCTGAAAAGACGTTGTGGCAGGATAGTAAGCTCAAACGGGAAGAGTGGGATACGGTTCCAGTCCTTTACGATACCCGCCAGAGCACACATCACAAGGATGGGCACAGAGAAGGTCAGATCCTTGCCGTAATAGTCCAATACGCCACGCACCAGATGCTCGTCGTCAATGCCTCCAAACTTCTCCTCAAGGTATCGCTTCGTAGCCTCGGGTGCTGCACCAAGAGCATAGAGTGAGGTGTAAGTGAGCAGGGTAGCGGTCATATTCGATGGGCTCTCCACCGAGTCACCCCACGAGCCATCACTCTGCATCGTATGGAGCAACCACTCCTTACCACGCTCAATATGCAGAGCGAAGGCTTCGGCATCAATCTTATGCAAGGCGAATATCGACACCGAGGTTGATATAGCACTTGACGAAAGGTTTCCGCGCCACATCTTCCCCTGCCTGCGACACGCTTTAAGGCGAGCCTGCACGTCAGCAATCATTATATCTATATCTTCTCTTCTCATTGTGTTCCTAATGCCAGTAATCCGTAAAACAGATATTCTACATCGCTCTCATCATCCAACAGCGTAGCGGCAAAGCCTCCGTTGTCGAGCCAATGCCCCTCAATAAAATCAGCAGCCGAGTAGCGCGGCTCGACTCCGTAGCAACGAAGCGCAAAGAGTGCCGTAGCCGTTGACAGCAAGTCGGGTAGTGGCGTATGCTGCTCGGCACACCAGCCTCCATTTGACTTTTGCTCATCTCTGAGCCACTCAACATCCTGCGTAAGCTGATATCCCTTGCTCTGACCCGCAACCATCAGTGCCGCAGCCGTAGCATTTGTCGATGGTTTTCCATTTTGCCTGTTAGCGTAGCCTCCGCCCTCGGTGCCATATGGCGTCAGGCAGGCATGGGGCGGGGTGTTACCCGTATCTTCGCAAAGCGAGTAGAGTATAAATTGTGCGTAAGGCGACTCGGCATCTGAATTTGGCACAACCTCAAACGAGGATAGCGGCCGAATCGCTTTGCGCTTTATGTTTTTTAACAAAAACTCTATCTTGCTCTGCTCCCACTCATTTATCATTCGAGCGCGAACATACGCTGCATAGTGTACCAAATCAAGTTTCTCGCTGTCAATCCCATCGAGCCACAGGCGCGTAGCCTCACAGTTGCGACTAATACCCAAAACGTGCGAGAGCAATAAACCAAACGAAGTATAGTAGATATCCTCTCTCCCGCTCTTATCCACAAACACAGAGTTGGCAGTCATGCGCTCCTGAACAAATTGGCGCATCAAAGCCAACGCCTCGTTGCCAAGCGATGCTGAAGCACGTTGCAGAGTGCGAAGCATGAGTATGGATATCGTATCGTGCATGGTCTATTTCAATATTTTAGCAGTGAGTCGGTAGAGCAGGCTCTTTAACTCCGTATCGTCGATAGCCTCCAAAATATCCAACGCACGCTGATGATACTCCATATCCATCTCGCGTATGCGCTCCACAGCCTCGTCGAGCAGAGGACGGAGAGGCTCACTGCGCAACAGCGTCTTTATATCTTCCGCTTCGATCATCATCCGTATAAACTCCTCATCGGGACACATCTCACACAGCAGAGCGAAGATCGAAGAGGGTCGCAGTGCGATAGGCTCATCCGAATAGAAGTCCTCCACATCGTCACGCAACTGATATGCTATGCCGAGTGCCGACGAGTAAGCACGCAGCGGTGCCGTCAGTGCGGGGTTGCCGTTGGCGCAAAGCAGAGCTAACAGCAGAGAAACCTCAAAGGCAGGGGAGGTCTTCAGTCGGAATATATCCAACACCTCGTGCAGCGTTATAGCACGCGGCGAGGCACACCACTCCAGTTCCATGCCCTGACCCTGACTCAGTGCAATGTGGGCATCGGCAATAACAGCCGTCATATCGCCACGATAGCAACTGCCAATCATGCGATAACCCTCACCAAGCAACATATCGCCCACGTTGATGGCGATCGATGTACCATGCATGGCATGCAGGGTAGGCTTGCCGTAGCGTTTATGGTCGTTATCCTCTATATCGTCGTGTGCGAGCGAAGCCTTGTGGAACGCCTCGATGGCAATGGCCACACGTCGATGCTCATCCGTAAACTCTGTTGAGCGACTCAGTGCTGCATATGTCGCAGCAAAAATATAGGGTCGCCAGCGCTTGCCATTGCCCGCGAGCCAGTCGAGTGCAATGCGTGACGAAGAGTCCGAGCCACGCACCATACACTTTGCAAGATTCTCGCGAGAGAACCACTCGGCTACAGTATCCTTGATTGCGTTATAATTTATTACTGCACGTTCATCAGTGCGTGCCTCCATCAGTTCGAGCACATAGTCAGTATCTACGTTTGTATCCTTACAACCTGCCATGTTGAGCGGTATGGCAATGCCCGGCACTGCGTTATCTACCAGCAGGGGGAATGCCTTCTCCAGTGAGTCCAGACAACTAACACCAATCACTGCATCTACCACACCCGTCTTTATAAGATTCATCACCGCCGTGAAGCCCTCGGCTACAATACTCATTATACCCAGTTCAGCTGCACGATCCTCCAGCGTGGGAATATGGCAGTTTCCACAGCGGTGGCACAGAAGGCCTATATCGTCAATCTCGGCACAACACAGGGCCGAGTTGCTCAAACATTTCGGGAGCAGTAAAATACGTCGCTCGTATGGTGTGGCGGCAACAACGTTTATCCAAACACGATTATGTAGTTCAACCATTGTCCACTCCTTTGCCTCTGGACCAAAGCTCTGCTCACGCAGCACCTCCACAGCCAGACGGTCGAGGTGTTGCATCGACAGCGGGGGCGTATAGGAGCCTCGGGCAACAAAATCCTTTATCGCCTGGCGCAACTCGGTGCGCTCCTCCGCTGAGGGTATGTGATATATCTTCTTCTCCATTTATCCGTAGGCTCCAAAGCCAAAGAAATAGCGTTTCTTCAACATGCGGTAGATGCCGCTCTTCTCGGGTATCTCCTCACCCGCCATATCGTGACCCGCAACGACCTTCATTGCGGCGTACTCATCTCTTACCGTGCCACGCGAAGTGGTATCCACGGCCTTCCACTGCTCCAGAAATTGCAGCATCTTCTGCGGATTCTCCAGCAGGATGCAGCCTCGTGAGGTCTCAGCCGTCATACGACGCATCGAAGCAAGGAACTCTGAGTTATTGAATATCTCTGTCAGATTCGAGGCATCCTTGTTGAGCATATCGCACGCCATCTGCAACGGCGGACAGAACTCAACGGCTCCCGATGGTGCGATGTGGTGGCTCATACCCGTAGCTGCGGGGCACATGGCACGACCCTTGTCGTCCCAATATGTATCGATAATAAATAGTGGGGCATCGGTGCGCTGCTCGACAAGGAATCGTCTTAAAGACAGAATCTGCTCCTTGCTCAGGGCATTCTCCACTATGGGGTGCTTACCCACGGGGCGATAGATGTAGTACCACAGATACGCTGCGCCCTCACGCGCCATATCCTCGATATGCTTGCGAGTCACCAGCTCATCATAATTGCTGCGTCCGATACTGGCTGACACACCAAAGATAACCTTTGCCCTGCGACATGCACGCAGACCTGCAAGGGTACGCTCATATACATTGTCACGACCACGACGGGCATCGCTCTCCTCTCTTAAGCCCTCGATGCTGATCAGTGGTGTTACGTTGCCCAGGCGACGCATACGCTGTGCTATCTCGTCGGTAAGAAGCGTAGCGTTGGTAAAGAGCTGGAAGTAGCAATCAGAGTGTTTCTCGATTACATCCCACAGCCCCTTATACATCAACGGCTCGCCACCCAGAATACCAAAGAAGTATGATCCCTGCTTCTTGCTCTCACAGATGATACCGTCCAGTTGCTCAACGCTAAGCTGCTTACGACCGCCAGCCGACACCCAGCATCCAGAGCATGACAAATTGCATGTCTCGGTGACAGAAATCATCACAAAGGCTGGAAAGAAGGGCTTGCCCTCGGCCTGACGACGTTCGAAGTCTGCCATATTGCGTATATTGCGCCATCCGAAGTTGTAGATAATTTTCCACAGGCCTCGGGGCGTAGCACCTGCTGCAATACGCAGTGCTGTACGGGTTAGTATGCCTATCTCTTTTAGTGTCATTGTTTCTTATCTTTAAGTAGCATCACGCTGGCACGTCGGTGAGCCAGACGGGTACGCAATGCATCGGCATAGACTGCCTCCATATCAATCTTTATTGTTCCCTCCTCCATCTGCTCGCCACCGTTGATGGGAGCCTTGTCGTATTTGGGGAAGATGATTGCCCCCGCTGGACAGATGCGGGCACAGGCAGGGCAGTTGTTCTTGCAGTTTTCGGGTGCCACAACCCTCACCTTACCATCCTTGATATCATATACGCCAAAAAGACAGAAGTCGTGACACTTGCCACAATTTAAGCACTTATCCTTTTCCAGCACGGGATACCATGCATCCTCGGCCACCTTTTTGGGCAGAGCCAGCACCTCCTGCAAGGCCGCTTCGCACTCCTGCTCGGTGACATCTCTATTGGTTACGCCCAACTCATTGAGCACATAATCTGCCGTATGTTCGCGTATTGCTACGAGCTTTGGTGCGCTCTTGTCTGCGGAATCGTACAGTGCCTGCATAGCACGCTTATAACAGCCCACAACGCAATCGGCATTACACAACTCGTCGCTTTTCAGCTGAGCCGCCTCACACAGGTCAGCATGAAGCGTCACCTCGAAGCCTTCGCGACGCAGCACAACCATGAGTCGGGCCACCTCCACAGAGGGTATAAAGGTGCGCGATGAGCATGCGCAGATTGTTATCTTCTTTGTCATTTAGATCTCCTCCTCGTTAATTAGCCATGACTTAAATTCAGAGGCTCTGTTCTTGCTAATAAAAATCTGTTCGGGCACATCCACGTTTGTCGATATACGCAAACGGCCGTTGAACCATACCGTTATCTCACCTATGCAGTTACGCGAGAGAATATACTGTTTGTTCACACGCATAAACAACGCTGGATCGAGGGCTTGCATCATTTGCTCCAATGATGTGGCATATTGATATACATCACCGTTGAACATTATCACATGTGTCGTGCGGTCGGTGTTGTAGAAACATGCTATATCGGCGGTGTTTATGGGTATTATTTTATCCTTATATGTAATGAGCATCTTATCACGGTACTTGCGAGCCGGTCGAAGGTGCGATAAGTGTTCGATGTATTGAGCTATATTCTCCGTCGATAGCTTGCGGAACTTAGACAACGCCGCAACCAGCTCCTGCAACTTGACAGGCTTGAGCAGGTAATCCACACTATTGACCTTAAATGCGTCGATAGCATACTGGTCATATGCCGTAGTGAAGATTATGGGTGTCTCGATGGTCATCATCTCGAAAATAGTGAAAGC
>JAGBYV010000126.1 GCA_017628595.1 Alistipes sp. | reverse complement strand
GTTGTATGCTGAATGTTGCTGGTTTAGCATTTTTTTCGTGGTTGCAAGCAGTCCAAATCCTTCCACATCATTTTTTTTCGGGCACAAAAGTAATATATTTTTTAGAAACATCCTACCATTGGCAAAAAAAATCGGCATCCGAGCATTCGGACACCGATATTTCCATTCGCCTTTAACCTACCCATTTCGCTTTGTCAAAGGCGTTAAGCGTGTTAAAACTCAAACGTTACATTTGCCAACACATGCAACGGAGCCTGCGGGAAATAATACGCCTCATCGTAACGTACGCCATCCCACATATATGAGTATCCGTAACCATTGCTGCAATACTTTGCATTGAAGAGATTATAGATAGCTACACCAAAACGCACGCTCTTATCTGCACGAGTGCGAAGTTTATAACCCAAATCAAGATTTGTGACGGTGTAGGCATCGAGCGTCAACGTCTCAATCTCGTTATTGGTAAGATACTGCTCACCTACATGCTGCGTGCGCATCACAGCCTCAAAACCGCCAAAGTGAACATCGAGGTAAGCCGAAGCTACAACGCTGGGCGAATAGGCAATGGTCATCGTGCCAAGATTCTGCTCGTATGTGGGGCTATCCGAGAGCTTATCTACATAGTTAAGGATCTTATTACGACTAAACGTAGCATTTCCGCCTATGGTGAGCCAGTTGGTTGCACGCCATGCTGCCGAGAGCTCCACACCAAGGCGGAACGAGTCGGGAACATTTACATTGAGAGCATCTGAACTATCGTTCACCATACCCGTAGGGATGAGCTGATCCTTATATTTCATATAATAGAAGTTAGCTCCCAGCGACAAATTAGGCGAAGAGTATTCATACCCTACCTCATAGTCGTAGAGCAGCTCGGGAGAGGGTTCGCTCTGGTCGTCAGCAAACATATAACGGTCGGTAAAATCAGAGCGTGTGGGCTCCTTATGCGCAATAGCCAGCGAAGCAAAGAATCTGTGACGATCCTGCAGCAGATAGCTTACGCCAACATGGGGATTGAAGAAGTTGTACTGCTTATCCACATTGATGGGCTGCATCTGCATCGTCTCCCAATCGAAATTATCGTTTACGCCCCATGCGCGGTAGTCGACATAACGATACTGCATATCAGCAAACAGAGATAATCCTTTGACGGGCTGCCACATAGCCTTAACAAAGAGGTTTGCATCCTGCTTATTCACATCGTTATCATACCAGCGGCCTGCGATCTGCTCCTTGCCATAGCCGTCAACCCACTCCAGATCGCCCCAGTGCGGGCAAGTGTAGTAGAGATACGAACCGCCCATAAGCAAAGAGAGATGAGATGCCGTATAGGCCACCGAACCATTAACGCCATAGGTGTGGTTGCGCATAATCTTGCGACGAATCATATCAGCCTCCACGGAGTAATCATCAATACCCATATTCATATACTCCAGTAGCGTACGCTGATCCTTATACTGCTTGTAATAGCCGTAGCCATAGGTATAGAATCCCGTAGCCGACAGCGTCCAGCGATCCGACAGACGATGGTTGACGATCAACTGATTATTGATTTGCAGGTAGTTATCCGTCTGATCATCATAATAATCCACATGTGTGCCATCAGCCAGAACATACGGACCATGTGAGGTCTCGTATTGTCCCTCCGTATGGTAACGACGGCCATAGAGCTCCATCTCCTCCTTGGTTACTCCCGTATAGGTCAGATAAGTCTTGGCCTTACCACCAAATGAGATGAGTTTTACGGTTGTACGATCGCTAAAATATCCGCCCTGCAACATATACGACTTAAGGTCGGTAGCACCTCGGTCGATATAACCATCCGAACCGATATGCGTCAGTCGTGCATCAACCATCCAGTGATCACCCAAAAGACCCGAAGCAATATGTACTGCCTGCTTATTAGTATTAAAGGATCCATAAGAGAATGTAGCATCGCCGCCAAATGTGGTCTGGGGCTGCGATGTTCTCATATTCACCGCACCACCAAAGGCTCCCGTACCATTGGTCGACAGGCCTGCACCGCGCTGCACCTGCACATCCTCAACGACCGAAATAACATCGGGCGTATCGTACCAATATGTAGAGTGCGAATCGGGATTGTTGAGCGGCATG
This sequence comes from Alistipes sp., assembly GCA_017628595.1. Taxonomy (GTDB): domain Bacteria; phylum Bacteroidota; class Bacteroidia; order Bacteroidales; family Rikenellaceae; genus Alistipes. Next base: position 614 of record JAGBYV010000126.1, on the reverse strand, counting down.
CCGTTGATGGTTACATTGAGTCGCGTGGCGTCGGTACCACGCAAGCGCATCGATGTTCCGCCAATACCTATACCCGTCTCATTGGTTGCAATCATCGAGGGGGTAAGCGCCAGCAATGAAGGGATATCCAATCCATAGTTGTTGCGCGCAATATCCTCACGGTTGAGGTTTGTATAGGCAACTGGGGTTTTTGACGTAGCACGAGAGGCTACTACTTCGATTTTTTGAATCTCGTCGTACATCGAGATTGAGTCGGGCGAGAGCTGCTGCGCCCTTGTGCCAAGCGACAATGCCGCTACGGCAAGTGTCAGAAAAAACCTTTTCATCGTTTTAAACTTAATAGTTAAAATACAGAAAAGGGGTATATGTGTCGATTACGCTTATCCCGGTCTCGGCATTACCCGTATCCGGTTCAATGGGTATAATCTCAGCCTGATAGTAAGGCACCCCTTAGAAATGTCGTGGCAAAGATAATATTTTTTTGTCACTTTGACGCCGACGCAGTAAAAAAAAAGAGTGCCGGCCCCAGGTCAGCACTCTCTATATAACCATATTTTCATACTAATTTCCTACCTCGCAAAGGAACTTGATACGCACCAGACGAATCTCCTCCT
>JAGBYV010000125.1 GCA_017628595.1 Alistipes sp. | reverse complement strand
CCTCCGAAGGAGTGTGGCCATTGGCACGCAAAACCTCATACTGTGCAGCAAAGATACCCTGAATAGCACCCATCAGTGTACCACGCTCACCTGTAAGGTCTGAGTAAACCTCACGCTTGAAAGTAGTCTCGAACAGATAACCAGAACCTACACCGATGCCGAGTGCGATTACGCGGTCCCATGCCTTGCCGGTAGCATCCTGGAAGATAGCATAGCTTGAGTTCAAGCCACGACCCTGCAGGAACATACGACGAAGCGATGTGCCTGAACCCTTGGGAGCAACCAGGCTTACATCTACATCAGCGGGAGGAACGATGCCTGTGCGCTCCTTATATGTGATACCGAAACCGTGTGAGAAGTAGAGAGCCTTGCCAGCAGTAAGGTGCTTCTTTACGGTGGGCCAAACAGAGATCTGACCTGCGTCAGAGAGCAGATACTCGATGATGGTAGCCTTCTGGCATGCCTCCTCAATATCGAAGAGGTTCTCGCCTGGTACCCAGCCGTCAGCTACGGCCTTCTCCCAGCTCTTTGAATCCTTGCGCTGACCTACGATTACGTTGAAGCCATTGTCTCGCAGGTTGAGCGACTGGCCGGGACCCTGTACGCCATAACCGATAACGGCGATAGTCTCATCCTTCAATGTCTCCAAAGCCTTTGCCAAGGGATACTCCTCACGTGTAACGACGTTCTCAACAACGCCACCAAAATTCATCTGTGCCATAATTGTAATTTTTTATTGTTAATATTTTATTAGTTTCTATTTATTCTCTTGAAGCATCATTCGCTGATACTTTGCGTTTACATATTTAAGATACTCATCCAGCAATTCGCGGCGCGATTTGATGATCGCTACCTGTCCCGAGCATACAAACTGGTATATGCCGTGGGGAGCCAGCATCTGGTACAACTCGTCAATCTCCTCCTTGTGACCTGTCTTCTCCAGAACGATGTACTCGTCGTGAATCTCCAGAATACGCACATTGTGACGGCGTACCATATCCTCTACGTTGCGGCTGCGCTTAACCTTGTAGAGTGCCAACTGCTGAAGCACCACCTCGTTGGGAGTGTAGCAGAATACCTTCAGTACATCGACCTTCTTCTCAATCTGCTTTACGAGATTGGCAACACGCTCGGGGTCGTTCTTCACCATGATCGTATATTTGTGAATACCCTCAATGGCCGAAGGTGATGCTGCGATAGACTCAATATTTACGTTACGATGGGTAAATACCGTTGTCACCTGACTTAAGATACCCACCTTATTCTCTGAAAAAATGGTTATGATAAATTCTCTATCCATCTCAAACTCTTTTTAGCGGTTACTCAAGTCGTATATCGTGTACGGGTGCACCTGCAGGCACCATCGGGAATACATTCTCCTCGCGCTGAACGCGGCACTCCAGCAGGAAAGCTCCTGGGGTAGAGTGCATCTCGCGGACGGCATCATCCAAATCCTCGTGTCGCTCCACACAGCGGTAGGCAATGCGATTGGCCTTGGCCAAAAGCTCGAAGTCAGGATTGACAAGCTCCGTGAAAGAGTAACGTTTATTGTAGAATAGCTCCTGCCACTGACGGACCATGCCCAGGAAACCATTGTTCATAAGGATGATCTTAACGCCTACGTTCGACTGGAAAATTGTTCCCAACTCCTGTGATGTCATCTGCAGACCGCCATCACCCACAAAAAGGCATACTTCTCGCTCGGGAGCACCAATCTTGGCGCCGATGGCTGCAGGCAGGCCGAAGCCCATGGTACCCAAGCCGCCTGATGTGATTATGCTGCGTGTGCGCTTGAAACGGAAATATTTCGAGGCGAACATCTGCTGTTGACCTACGTCTGTTACAAGTATTGCATCGTCAAACTCCTTTGATACGGCATCCACCACCTCGCCCATGCGCAGATGTGCTCCGCGGCGCTCGATTGCAGGTTCGATGATATCCTCTCGTTCGATGTTATTGCATACGCGGAATTCGTTTATCCACTCCGTATGGTCGTTCTTCGATATGCGCTCAGTGATCATGGGCAGCGACTGCTTCACATCTCCCAGTACCGGCACGTCGGCGTATATAATTTTGTTGATCTCGGCAGGGTCGATCTCCATATGGATAATCTTGGCATTGATGCCAAATTTTGAGGGATCGCCCGTTACGCGGTCGTCAAAGCGCATGCCGATGGCGATGAGCAGATCACAATCCCTGTTCTTTATATTGGGAGCGTAGTTGCCATGCATGCCGAGCATACCCACGTAGAGCGGATGGTCGGAGGGTAGAGCCGACAGGCCGAGCAGTGTTGATGCTGCGGGAATGCCGCTCTTCTCCAGAAAGTCCTGCAACTCGCGCTCTGCGCCAGCCAGAATCACACCCTGACCAATCAATGCCATAGGCTTGCGGGCAAGATTTATCAGGCGCACAGCCTCCGAAATCTGATCGTTGTCAATGTCGGCATAGGGCTGGTAGCTGCGGATAAACTTTTTGGGCTTATATTCAAAATCAAGCAGTCCGTTCTGTGCATCCTTTGTAATATCCACCACAACGGGACCCGGACGGCCGCTCGATGCGATATAGAAGGCTCGGGCAATGGCCTCGGGGATATCCTCGGCGCGCTTCACCTGACAATTCCACTTCGTTACAGAGTTGGTAATCTCAATGAAGTTGATCTCCTGGAAGGCGTCGGTACCCAGTGTATTGGATGCTACCTGACCGCTGATCAACACCACGGGCGTTGAGTCGAGCATAGCATCCGCCAGACCCGTTACGGTGTTTGTAGCTCCGGGACCCGATGTGACAATGCATACACCAGTCTTGCCCGTTGCGCGGGCATAGCCCTGAGCTGCGTGAATGGCGCACTGCTCGTGACGCACCAGGATGTGGTTCACCTTATCGCGGTAGCTATAGAGGGCATCATACACGGGGATGATGGCACCGCCAGGATAACCAAAGATTGTCTCCACACCCTCCTCAAGGAATGAGCGTATTACAGCCTCAGAACCCGAAATGCGGGGCAAATCCTTCTTGGGTTGAGGTGTGGATGTATCTGAAAAACCAGAAAAAGCCATATTGTTTAGGTTGTAGTTATTCTAATTTACTCTTCAGGAACGATTCTTACGGCACCCTGATCAGCCGATGATACGAGCAGCGAGTATGCTCTTAAGGATTGAGGTATCACGCGGTCGCGGTTCTTGGGTTTGCGGGTAGTCCATGCCGCCATGCGCGAGGTGAGCTCCTCATCCGAAATACGAAGGTTGATCGAGCGCGCTGCAATGTCGATATCAATCATATCGCCATCCTTGATAATGCCAATCTCACCTCCCGATGCTGCCTCGGGCGATACGTGTCCGATCGAAAGACCTGATGTGCCTCCTGAGAAACGGCCGTCGGTAATCAGAGCGCACGCCTTGTCCAGATGTTTTGACTTAAGATAGGAGGTGGGGTAGAGCATCTCCTGCATGCCGGGGCCACCCTTCGGACCCTCGTAGCGGATGACAACCACGTCGCCAGCCTCTACCTCGCCGCCGAGGATGCCATTCATGGCCTGCTCCTGCGACTCAAACACCTTGGCCTTGCCGCTAAACTGCATCAGCTCCTCGGCTACGCCAGCGGTCTTGACGATACAACCCTTGCGGGCTATATTACCTGTAAGTACGGCCAGACCTCCATCGCGGAAGTAGGCGTGATCCATGTCGCGTATGCAGCCTTCAGCGTGGTCCGCGTCCATCTCCTTGTAGTAGGTGGCCTGCGAACCCATCACGCGGCTATACTTGTTTGCGGGGGCACTTAAATATATCTTGCGAGCTTCGTCGCAGAAGTTATCCGAACCGGAGTAGTATTTATCCAGTGCATCGGCCAGTGTCGGGAAATCCACACGGCCAGCCGATGTGTCAATAAGTCCATTCTTTGCCAGCTCGCCCAGAATACCCATGATGCCACCAGCGCGGTTAACATCCTGCACGTGGTAGTGTCCGTTGGGAGCCACCTTGCAAAGTACGGGAATCTTGCGCGACAGGCGGTCGATGTCTGCCATAGTAAAATCTACGCCAGCCTCATGAGCCACAGCCAGCAGGTGTAGAACAGTATTTGTTGAGCCTCCCATGGCTATGTCGAGTGACATGGCATTCTCAAATGCAGCCTTTGTAGCGATTGAGCGGGGCAGTACAGAGTCGTCGCCCTCGAAGTAGTAACGCTTTGCATTCTCCACGATAAGGCGTGCTGCCATGGCAAAGAGAGTCTTGCGATTCTCGTGTGTAGCCACTATTGTGCCGTTGCCAGGAAGGGCCAAACCGATAGCCTCATTTAGGCAATTCATTGAATTGGCCGTAAACATACCCGAGCATGATCCGCATCCAGGACATGCTGAAGCCTCAATCTCATTAGCATCGGCATCTGAGCAGTTCTCGTCGGCGCTGAGTACCATGGCGTCGATAAGATCGGCACCACGACCGCGGAAATTGCCAGCCTCCATAGGGCCTCCTGATACAAATACGGTAGGAATATTGAGTCGCATCGATGCCATCAGCATACCAGGGGTGATCTTGTCGCAGTTGCTGATGCATACCAGAGCATCCACCTTGTGGGCGTTGGCCATATACTCCACCGAGTCGGCAATAATATCGCGCGAAGGAAGCGAGTAGAGCATACCGTCGTGGCCCATGGCGATACCATCGTCAATGGCTATGGTGTTGAACTCCGCAGCAAAGCAGCCCTGCTCCTCGATCAGTTGCTTTACGTATTGTCCTATCTCATGCAGATGCACATGACCCGGTACCATCTGTGTGAATGAGTTGGCGATACCGATGACGGGCATTCCCATCTGCTCCTTTGTCATACCGTTGGCGCGCCAAAGACTACGCGCTCCTGCCATGCGTCGGCCTACGGTCGTTATGGCACTTCTTAATTGATGTTTCATCTCAATTAGGTTTAGTAGTTAAAAAGCCTCTCTCCAAAGGAGAAAGGCTTATATAAATGTACTACATGTATATATACAAACCTCTCTCCCGTTATCTACGCAAGACCACGAGGATTAGGTTAATAATAATATACAAACTAGCGCACATAAAATTCGTTCTTGTTGTTATGGTACAAAAATAATAGTAAAAATTATTAAAAACAAGAAAATCTCCCATTTTGTTGCATATAAATTTCGTGAAAGGCCGATATTTTGCATATAATATGCTGATATTGATCAATCTTTATGAAAAACGGGCAATATTTATTAGTAATAAAATGTAACCTTGCATTATTGTCCGACCTTCTGGTGCGATGCAACTGTTGCACTGCCTTTTGCCGAAGCCTGCTTTGCTTCGTGATGGTTTTGCCTTGTGTGGGGAGTAACGCGAAATGCTTTTGCGGTGTTTGCGATGGCTAGTCGGCGGCCGTTACCGACCCGCTCGGATGTAAGTCTGCCTGCGCGTATCAACTCGTCGATCATTAAATCCGTGCGGTCGCGATCCAGTCCGAAGGTAACCTCTATCTCTACGGGATATGCGGTTTGATAGCGTCGCATGAAATCTGTAACATTGGTAAGCGATGGACCTAGACGGCGGGGCTTGATTTTGCCTTCGCTGAGCCTTGCGATGATGGTGTGGAATGTACTTATATTTTGATAGCCGCCGAGGGAAAACTTCGTTG
>JAGBYV010000124.1 GCA_017628595.1 Alistipes sp. | reverse complement strand
ATTTCGTTTTGACAAATATACAAAGATTTCTCCTATTAGGCGTAAACTCTAAAGAGTTTAACCCAAACATTGGTCACGATTTTCGATTGCCCATCCCACCAGCGGCTCAATATTATCCATAAACGAGTGGCCGAGCTTTGTTAGACGATACTCTACACGCGGTGGCACTTCAGGATATGCCTCACGCGATATGAGCGACATATCCTCCAATCGGCGCAGGGTCTGCGTGAGCATCTTCTGCGAGATGTCGGGTATGGCCTTCTGCAACTCACTGAAGCGCATCACCTCATGCTGTCGCAGGGGATAAAGCACGAGCAGCGACCATTTGTCGGCCACCTTATCGAGAATATCTCGAATAGGGCAAAAATCCTCCTTCTTCATTTTTTTCTATATTTTTTTCGTTGTAATTTTCTATCACTTAGCATTTGTTACCTGAAGGTAACTCACTTACATTCAGGTGCCTTCTTGCACGAAGCAAAAATGCAACTTATCTTTGCTCTACAAAAGTAACAAACTTTCTTTTAGTAACCAACAAAAAAACTTCAACACTATGAAACAGATTGAAAAAATCGCTGCTGGCGCAGGCTACACCTGCATATCGGTAGGCAAGATGGCAGAGCTAAGCGAGCACGTTCTCGAATTGGGGCCTGAGGTAAAGATTGCGGGCAAGGTATTTACAGGTGCTGCACTCGGTACAACGGGTGCAGAATTGTCATTCCAAAGTTTTCCCGTAGGCGGTCAGACGGGATTCCTTCACACGCACCGCACACACGAGGAGTTGTATATCTTCCTTTCAGGCGAGGGTCAGATGCAGGTTGATGGAGAGATTTTCCCCGTGGCCGAGGGTAGCGTAGTGCGCGTTGCTCCCGCCCCCAAGCGTTCGGTTCGCAATACAGGCAATGAGCCTCTGGTGATGCTCTGCATCCAGTACAAGGTTGATTCATTTACGGCCGAGGATGCTGCCGATGGCGATATTTTGGCAGAGCCCGTGGTTTGGTAAATAATAAACGACTTGATTTTGAGCATACACCGTTTGGCTGTATGCTCTTTTTTTGTATATTTGTGTAGACTACTACTAACACACATTACTATGAAACAGATTTTCTCTTTACTTACACTGTGCGCAACACTCCTGGCGGCAGGATGCACGTCAAAGGATGAGGGTTGGCAGTCGCTTCTGGACAAGGACCTGTCACACTGGCGCGTATATCAAAGTTATCAGCACACCAACGACTTCCGTGGTCGTGCGCCCGTAAATGAGGAGGGCGAAAAAATCGCACCCATCGGCTACGACAAGAACCTCTACGGTCTCTTCACCGTTAAGGAGGAGGACGGCGAGCCCGTACTGCACGTGAGTGGCGAGACCTACGGTTGCGTAATCTCAAACCAGAGCTACCGCAACTACCACTTGCGCCTAAAGGTAAAGTTTGGCGAGAAGCGCTGGGAGCCCCGTCTGGAGAAGGCTCTTGATTCGGGACTACTCTACCACTCTGTAGGTGATGCGGGTGTTGATTACTGGCTCTCGTGGATGCGCTCGTTCGAGTTCCAGGTGATGCAGAGCGGTACTACGGAGGGTAATAGCGGCGACTTCTGGTCTATCGCCGGATCGAAGGCCGACATCAAGATTTCGCGTCCCGACCCCGACAAGCGCACCTACTACTACGACCCCGAGGGTGAGTGGTTAACGGTGGGCAGTCGTGGCGTTACGAACTTCTGCGGCACGGTAGATTACAACAGCCCCGAGGGTGAGTGGACTACACTGGAGCTTATCTGCTATGAGGGCAAGAGCCTCCACATCGTAAATGGCAATGTGGCTATGGCGTTGCAAAACCTGCGCTACACATCGGAGCAGGGCGATGTGCCTCTGATTGAGGGCCGTCTGCAGTTGCAGAGCGAGGCGGGCGAGGTGTACTATAAGGGTATAGAGATTCGCCCCATAGATGCGATGCCCGAAGAGTATCTACCCTACTTTGAATAAACAACAAAAAATAGGTTGCCCCAATGGAGCAACCTATTTTTATTACACTATTATCTGCCACCCGAAGGCGCAGCATTGCTATTGCATCTGTTCCATAGGATTCTTGATATGTTCACGTTTGAGTTCGGGCGAGAGCATTGTAATCACATCATTGAGGGTAATGTAACCCACAATATCGCACACCACACCCTTTTCCTTGCTCTCAAGGAAGATCAAAAACTCTGCCGGCTCTTTGCTGCGACGCTTCGTGGCCTCGAAAACAACGATCGAGGTGTTGCCATCGATAGCCATACGTTGCTCATAAAGACCTGGTGCGTAGCTTGCCCACCGCTTTATGCTACTGTACCAACTCCGCTGTACGCTTGTTGCGAGCTTTAATTTCATCTGATAGATTACCTGTATGCGACCGAGCAGATTGTTATTATCACCCTGATGCTCCTTTGGAGTGAGTGTTCGCAACAACTCGGCAGGAAACTGCACCACTTCGGCACCTCCGGCATCCTGCTCCGATGCTCTTTCGATACGATGTCTTGTATTTTGATACCACTGCAAAAACTCCTTGGTCTGCGCCATAAGCGATGAATGCAAGAGTAGTGAAGTAGCCAATATTAGAAAAAACCGTTTCATAACTTACAATGTTAGAAGCCAATACCAATAGTCCATTGCTGTGCTCGCGGGCCACGACCCTCCTTAAATATTTGCGTAGGCTGATATGAGGCATAAATAGAAAACCAGCTAAACGAAAGACGCGCTGTGGCGCCCGCCTGAATAAAGTTTACGGGGTAGTTATGCTCCTTATCCTTCTTACCGCCTTGATACTTGATCTTGGTGTGCGAGTTCATCACCATATCGACATAGCCTCCCACCGAGAAGGCAAACTTATTGGGCTTGCCAAACATCACCTCAACGGGGATATGTACCGAGGCGATATTGAACTTACTCTTCTTCACGCTGCGAGTGGCTACATCCGCGATATTGTAGGGCATCACCACTCCACCATCCCGACGCAGCGAGATATCGGGGCT
>JAGBYV010000123.1 GCA_017628595.1 Alistipes sp. | reverse complement strand
CCCCTTGCGTTTCGACATCTTGGAGGAGATCGAGAAGCAGTTGCCCGGTTTCCCCATCGTTCTCCACGGTTCATCATCAGTTCCCCAGGAGTACGTGAAGATCATCAACACTCACGGTGGTGCATTGAAGGATGCAGTAGGTATCCCCGAGGAGGAGTTGCGTAAGGCTGCTAAGTCTGCAGTTTGCAAGATCAACATCGACTCTGACGGCCGTCTTGCTATGACCGCTATGGTTCGCAAGGTATTCGTTGACAACCCCGCTGAGTTCGACCCCCGCAAGTACTTGGGTCCCGCTCGTGACGAGTTGAAGAAGTTGTATATGCACAAGTGCGTTAACGTTCTTGGTTCAGCTGGTACAGTTGAGTAAGCAATAACGACTACAATAGAAATAGGCGACCTTCGGGCCGCCTATTTTTTTTGTGTATATAAACCTTATACAAACTCTATCTCGTACGCACCACCCTTGTACCCAGCCTCAACGGTGTACTGCATAGCGGTGGGTGAGAATCTCTCCTCGAAGAAATCGTGACAATGACCACAAAGAATCGCTTTCAACTGTGACTGCTCTTTGAGCCAAGCGATAAAGTCAAGAGTCGATTGCTCGGCACGCTGCTGCACCGTGCGGTTACGCCACTGCTCAGAGGCAGGACGCGAAGGATCCTGCTGATAGGTCTCGGTAATTGAGAGCGGTGCTCCGGCCATATATCCCGCCAGGCCACCGTTACCCTTGAGGATGGTCTGACAATGCTGGGGCGTATATAAGGGCACGTGACACATCAGCACGACGGGCAGTCCCTTCTCCATCTCACGCTTAACGGCCTCATGCTGCTCTGCCGTCACATTATAATAACCATCATCTATGGCAACGAAGTTCACTCCATTTATCACACGTGAGGCCACGGTCAAATCATTCGGGAAAGCCGACTGCACCTTCGCATAACTCTGCATGCGATAGGCGGCATCCTCCTTCGCTTCGCCCACATACTGTGAATATTCGTGATTACCCGCCGAGGCATACCAGTCGCCCATGCCCAGCTGCTCGCGTATAAAATCGATATTGGCCTCGCTCACAAAGTCCTGCAAGTCGCCCGTGTGCAGTATCATCAGATTCTTTTCGCGGGCATAGCGGATGGCGGCATCGAAGTAGTGCTCCGCCCATGGGAACACCCTCTGACGCGAGGCGGCAAGAGCATGCTTACGCTCATTATCGCGGCTATCGACACGCGTAAGGTGAGTGTCAGATAGGTGCAGAGCCTTGAAAGGCTTGGTAGCACCAACGGCGATGGTTATACGGCGTATGCTCTTTAATGCCTGAGGGCCATCCACAGGCTCCGCCATGCGAGCCATCAGTTGCTCGGGCAGCCCCGCAGCGAGGAACATTCCACCACACAATCTTAAGAATTCTTCACGTTTCATAGGTCTCATTTTACACAAAGATACAAAAAAAAGACATCTACCCTGATGGCAGATGTCTTTTTTATTTGTAGCATAGGTGTTATGCCGATGCTGTCTCCTTCTTGCGTGACTTCTTTGCAGCCAGAGCCTTCTCAACCTCGATCTCGAAGTCTGAAAGAACGTTCATATAGTTGATGAACGCCTCATAAGACGAGCCATAGGGGTTGAAGTATGAGTGTACGTCACCATCCGAAAGCCACTTGGTTGCCATATAGTAGAAGTGATCCGAGGTCTGCATGAAGTTCCATACATACTCGAAGTCGGCATTCTTCAACGACTTAACCTTATCCTTCAGGGCATAGAGCTTCGAGAAAGCCTCGTTCTGCAACTCGTTGCCGAGCCAAGCAGTAACGTCGCGCTCCTCATCGGCCCATGACATAACGTGGGGACAGTGCAGTACGCCTACGGGCTGTGCAGACTTAGCGGCCTCGCTAACAGTTGCGAAGCATACATCGTTGTGCTTGAGCAGAGCCTTGGGCAGAGCCTTCATAAAGTCGAAGATACCTGTTGTAGCCTTCTGATGCTCACCGAAGGTCTCGTAGTCCATAAAGAGGTTCATAACCTCACCATTCTCATCGGCTACCCACTGCGCGAACTTATCGGCTGTCAAAGGATACTGATCCCAGCCCTGGTTAGAGAAACGGAATGCAATATCATCCGATAGCTTGTAGTTGCGGAGCAATACACGCAGGCGGTTGTCGATGGAGTTAGTGTAGATGTAGTTGGGCGACTTCCAGCCCATGACGTGGCGCGCACCTTCAGCAAGAATAGTCTTGAAACCAAGTTCAGACACCATCTCGCCAATCTGGTCAGAGTAAATCAACTCCGTATTGCGGAATGCTACGGGCTTCTTGCCGAACTCCTCCTTGATCATCTTGGTGTGGAGCTTTACCTGCTCAACAAAGTCCTCCTTCGATGAGAGTGCTGCCAAAGAGTGAGAGTATGTCTCGGCCAGGAACTCTACGCAGCCAGTCTCGGCCAAGGCACGGAATGAATCCAGAACCTCGGGAGCGTAAGCACGGAACTGCTCAACGGCAGAGCCGGTGATCGAGAAGCTACACTTGAATGCGCCCTTGTTCTCCTTGATAAGCTT
>JAGBYV010000122.1 GCA_017628595.1 Alistipes sp. | reverse complement strand
CCGCAGGAGTGGGACTGGTGCTCGGGCTACCACGCCAGCGACTCCACTCTGATTGGCTTTTCACATACGCACCTCTCGGGTACGGGAATCGGCGATCTGTTCGACGTTACCGTGATGCCCGTCGTGGGCGATGTTACCTACTCGCGTGGTGATGGCGTGAACCCCACCTCAGGCATGTGGTCATTTGCCGACCGCTCGCAGGAGGTAGCTCGTCCGGGCTACTACTCGGTGCCCGTCGTGCGTTATGGTGTACTGGCCGAGATGAGTGCCACATCGCGCGTGGGATACCACCGTTACACCTTCCCCCAAAGCGACGAGGCGGCGCTGGTCATCGACCTTAAGAATGGCGGCTGCTGGGACAGCGTTACCGAGAGCCACATGGAGGTCGTGGGCGATAACCGTATCGAGGGCTACCGCTACTCTTCGGGCTGGGCCAACGACCAGAAGGTATATTTCGTGGCCGAGTTCTCGAAGCCATTCCAGAGCTTTGAGATTCACAATACGCACTACGGTCGCGCAGCATTTACCACTTCGGCCGATGAGCAGATCATGCTCAAGGTGGCTATCTCGCCCGTGAGTGTGGAGGGAGCACGTGCCAATATGGCAGCCGAGATGCCCTCATGGCCTAAGCTGGAGGATGTCGTTGCCAATGCCGAGCAGCTCTGGGAGACCGAGATGCAGAAGGCTCAGATCGTGAGCGAGGATGAGAGCGTAAAGAGCATATTCTACACCGCGCTCTATCATACGATGGTTGCTCCCTCTGAGTTCTGCGATGTGGATGGCACGTATCGTGGCGCCGATGGCAAGGTGCACGCCAACCCTGGTCACACTACCTACACAACCTACTCATTGTGGGATACATATCGTGCGGCTATGCCCCTCTACTCGATTATGCAGCCCGAAAGGATGAATGGCATCATCAACTCGATGCTCAACATATACGACGAGCAGGGGCGCCTTCCCGTATGGCACCTTTGGGGCAACGAGACCGACTGCATGGTGGGCAATCCGGGTGTTATCTCTGTGGCCGATGCAGTAGTTAAGGGCGACACGGGCATTGACGCCGAGCGAGCTTACAAAGCCATCTACTCAACCTCGATGAACGAGGGACGTGGCAATGGCCTGCGTATGCAATATGGCTTTATACCCTACGACAAGACCGAGAACAAGTCGGTAGCCTTCGACATGGAGTTTGCCATTGCCGATGCAGCTGCTGCCGCTGCGGCACTCTCGGTAGGCAAAATGGAGGATGCCCGCTACTTCGAGGAGCGCAGCCACTCATATCGTCACTACTTCGACTCTTCGACAGGTTTTATTCGTCCCCGCAACAGCGAGGGAGGCTGGCGCACACCCTTCGACCCCTTCTTCTCGGATCACACTTTCGACGACTACTGCGAGGGCAACGCCTGGCAATACACCTGGCTCGTGCCACACGATGTGGAGGGACTGGCCGCATGCTACGGAGGTCGTGAGCAGATGATCGAAAAACTCGACTCGCTCTTTACTGTCAGCTCCAAGATTACGGGCGAAAATGCTTCGTCGGATATTTCCGGCTTGATAGGTCAGTATGCCCATGGCAACGAACCCAGCCACCATACGCTATACATATATTCTATGCTTGGCCAGCCGTGGAAGTGCGCCGACAAGGTGCGTGAGGTGCTCCGCACGCTCTACTTCGATGGCGAGGCTGGTCTGTCGGGCAATGAGGATGTAGGACAGATGTCGGCGTGGTATGTGATGTCGGCTCTGGGCTTCTATCAGGCTGAACCCGCATCAGCACGCTACTGGTTTGGTTCGCCCATTGTCGCAGAGGCTACACTCAAGGTCAAGGGCGGAGAGATGCATATCGTAGCGGAGAATAACTCCGAGCAGAACCGATACATCCAGCGTGTATGGCTCAATGGCAAGGAGTATCGTCAGCCGTGGATCTCGCACTCGGATCTTACTGCCGGCGGAGAGCTTCGCTTCGAGATGGGCTCTGAGCCTACGCTATGGTACTAAATATGAAAATAAGAAAAACTCCGTGACAAAATCGCGGAGTTTTTCTTTGTGTGCCATATATTTTTTGTAAATTTGTAGAAACGAAAAACTATCTATAATGAAAAGAAGCGACTTTTTACGACTTTGCGGCGGGGTCTTTCTCGCATCACAACTCCCCGACAAACTATACGCACAACTCTCGGAGCCTATCACGGGACCCACGTCACTCAAGGAGGTTCGCAAACTAACCATCAACGTAGGAGCCACATCTCCCATCAGGGTGCTGCACCTGAGCGACACACACCTCACACGCGTCGATGCCCGCGACAATGAGCGTAAGCATACGCTCGCTGCACGCCGACAGAGTGCCTTCCCGTGGGCCGAGCACTACTTCGATGCAGCCATACGCTACGCTCGCGAGCGCAACCTGATGATTATGCATACGGGCGATCTGCAGGATTTTGTGAGCGAGGCCAACCTCGACTTCATCTCCTCACAGCTCATCGTGGGCGACTGGTACACCTCGGCGGGCAACCACGAGTTCTCGCAATATGTGGGCGAGGCGAAGGAGGATGCCGCCTACAAGGCGCAGAGCTACGACAAGGTGCAGGAGGTCTTCCCCAACGATCTGACCGTCGCTTCACGCATCATCAACGGCGTGAACTTCGTAGCCATCGACAACGTCTATTACTACGTCACCGCCGAGCAGCATAAGGCCGTCGAGCGCGAGTTCGCAAAGGGTCTGCCCGTGGTGCTGCTCTGTCATATTCCTTTCTACACGCCCAAGCACTGCCTCGAAACACTCATCCGCCAGAAGGGTCGCACAAGCTATATGGTCTGCACTCCTCCCAAGGTTATCGAGGACTTCCGTCGTGACCCCAACAGTGCAGCCGTGGAGCCCTACCGCAGCCGTGCCGTATCGCACGATGTGGACCAGCCATCGCTGGCATTCTACAACTGGCTCAAGGAGCAGCCACAGCTGAAGGCTATCCTGTGCGGACATATGCACGAATTCTTTGAGGAGCAGTTCTCCCCCACGGCCAAGCAATACACCGTAGGCGCCAACTACTTCGGCTACGCACACGAGATTGAATTCATATAGAATACCGACATGAGAAAAATCATACAACTGACAATGCTCCTTGCCGCTATGCTCATGGCGGCTTGCTCTGAGCCCATCGTTAATGGTCAGATTGAGCAGGAGAGCACATCTCCACGCCTGAAGGATATCGACCGCAAGGCGGAGAGAATGCGCCGCAAGGTACTCAAT